>WRFT01000093.1 GCA_009776385.1 Clostridia bacterium | reverse complement strand
TGGCCCGTTTATGGCGAGATGATTGGGGCTATGACTTCCCCTTGCTTTTTGTGGAACTGGCGCATTGGGAAGAAGGGCAATGCTGGGATGAACTGCGCCGTCAGCAACGGCTGGCGCTTCATATACCCGGCACCGCCATGGCGGCGGCCTTTGATTTGGGCGAATATAACGACGTTCACCCGCAGGATAAACGCACGGTAGGTGAGCGTTTAGCGCGCTGCGCCATGCGCGTGGCTTACCATGAGACACTGCCGCCCTCTCCGTTTGAAATAGTCGCCGCGCGGCATGATATGAACGCGTTTTTAGAAACTTAAAAACCTTCTTTTGGCGCGAGGATAGGTTTTCTGTCCGTCGGCGTTATGAACCCTGCGCGAATCGCTTGAATTTTACTATTGGTTTGCGCAACCTTCGTAATGAACGCCTCATACGGTTTGCCGCAAACATCGACCAACCCAATATTGCAATTTTCACCGTCAAACCGCCCCAGCACCGGTTGATCATTGTATTGAAAGTAATGCGCGCCCACGAGTTCGGGTATAACCGCGCCGTTTTCGATATAGTAACTATAGAAATAACCGCGTTCATTTTGGTTGGCAACGGCGCGTATACCATTCGTAGGCAGCCCGGCATCCAGTGCGCCCGCGTGGAACTCTCCGATGATAACCGGTTTCCCTCCTGCCATTTGTGAGATGCGCGCAATCAGGTTTGGGTCGATTGCGTCACTGTAACAATTAATTGAGAAGACATCCACAAACTCCGCGCCCTCGTAAAAATTATCCGACGCAATCCATGCCCAGCGCAAGCCGAGATTCAAGTGATTCGGATCCACCGCGCGGCATGCCAGCGCAAACACTTTGATAAACTGACGAAACAGCTTTTTAGTAAAATCGTTTAAGCATTGAACCGCTTCGTGCGAATACTGCCCGGTATAGGGCTTGTGTAACGCGTCAAAGGAGCCAAACGCGGTTCCCCATCCCTTATTAAAAAGATGTATATCATTTGCGTAACCGCGCTTCATATCGCTGATAAACTCACGCCTTGAGTATGTATCGCCGCACGATTGCAGCATAAGCATGGCGATGTTATAGTCCCCAAAGGCAAAGTTCGGCTCATTGCGCATAAAATAGCCGATTAAGTTATGGTCTTCCGTATAATCCGTAAGGTATTCGGCGCATCTTTCCGCGTCAGATTGATATTCCGGTGAAAAGACATCGGGGAAATCACGAAACAGACACATTTCTGTTCCCGGATAAGGCAGCTCAATAACATATGGCAAGCCGCATGCTTTGGCGAGCTTCACATCAGACCAGTTCGCGATGGTGTTAAACCCCCAATGCTTTAGGCGGTACGCCGTCAGTTGGCACCATGCTTCATACCAATTGTCACCAAACGCCCGAATGAGATTGGCGGCAGCGAAATCAAACATATCGGCGCTGTATTCAGACGTATGGCTGCGGTGTATTGTACTCCACGCGGGAGCGAACCGGCCTGTTTTTGGGGGCAGTTCCTCATGTAAACCCTCCGCGCCTGTGACGGGGCCGTCGGAATGATGCAGGACACAGTCTACACCGAGCGAGAAAAAGGGATTCCCGTCAGGGTCCAGCAGGGTATGCATTCCGTTTCGCATGGTGGTTGTAAAAAACCCGGAAGCATAACCCATGTTGACAGGCTGTGCCTCCGAAAGCCATTGTTGATAGTTTGATATCATTTCCGCCTCGTTCTTGGTTTTTCCCGACCACTCCTTGCGCATCCATTGCCCGAGCTTGTCCACCTGCGGCTCACCGGTAAAGACGGTATCGGGTATCTCATTGGTGAGGTACGGATTCCCGATGTATACGGTATATTCCGCAGCGGATTCGGGGATGGTTAACACAAGCATGTCAATGGCTTCCGGACGCACCGGGTCGCCTGTCGCCATAATTTTAAAGCTGCCGGGCCGCCGGGGCAAAAAGAGGGTGCTGAGGTTCAGGCTGCTCAGCTCAATGACTATGTTAACAGGAAACCCGACCATGACACCGTAATTGATATCCGCGTGGATGGAAGCGTTTGTACCGTAGTTTTCATAAAACGCCAAACAGGGCTGTATGGCATGCGGTTCGTTATAGTATATGGGAAGTACCATAAATTTTCCGTTGATTATTGCGGCTTTGGCATCCCTACCTTTTAGGACGGGGTAAAGGATAACGGTCTTTCCTTGCGCGGTGATTTGATGCGCCTTTCCGCCGTCGGGAAATTGAGAGGCGATGGCTTTGCCGGCAGAATCGCTAAAAGTAAAGCTTGGTTCGCCGAAACATGCATGCATGGTATCACTCCCTGCTTGATTTAATGATTCCAGTCTTTATATTATACGCATTCAACACAAGAAAGCTATTCTTAGGCTCACGCATTTCTACGATATTAATGGCACGTGACTTAGCTTAGAATCGGTAGATAGTCACATAGGACACAAGGACATGGTCTGACCACATTCATCCGGACAGCGAGACTGTAGTACTTGACAAACCATTCAGCAACGTGCAGATGCAGCCCGGTGATGCGCACGGACCGCCCGAGCAGGTGGTCAACTGCCGGTGCGTGATGGTGGGGTGCTGGAGGGGTTTAATGACGAAACTAAAGAAAAGCTTCACGACAGGAGCAAGGAAAGCATCGGCGAAAAATCGACAAATATAGGTGAAAATGATATAATAGAGGTGCAAAGAAAGGATGTTAAAAGTGAAAGATATCCCGTATCGCAAGAACTAATAGACGATATCTTGAAGATAGATCTTTAGGGTTACGAGTTCCCTGTACATCCCGTTTACAGCCCGCGCATAAAAGATAACGGTAAAACGAGATATACGGGATATGAATGGGGGAACTCAAGCGAATTATTACAATAGAAATCTGAAAGCAAGAAAGCCAACCAAGAAAGTTCCTCACAGACACCATACTGCATGAATACCTTGAGTCAGAAATATTGATAAAACATGGTACGGACAAGTATTACATGAAGCTGTATACTGCGGATGATTCTAAAAAGCATAAATGGATAAATACGGAAATCGCAAAGTTTTTCGATGGGGAGGAGAAGAGAAAATAATGACATGGGAGGATGTTGATGACATTCTGTTTGATGGTACTGTCGAACAAATAAACGCTGTAAGATGCCCGGAATGTGGCGGTACGCTTAGGTTCGAGTATTTCAAAGAGAATAGAAACAGGGAAACACGTTGTCTTTCATGTCATACTGTATTAAAAGCTCACAAGGCGCATTATATTCCGAACTTTGAAATTTACAGTATTAAGGGAACTGCAAAGTGATTCACTAAATATTAAACCGTTATACCGCCTCCGGGCGGTTTTTTATTGGAGGGGCGCAATGTCCGTAGAATTCAAAGACAACATCACCGCAGTCCTCGCGCAGTTCGAGCAGAACAAGGAAGTACCAGGGAAGAAATTGCTCTAGACTTGTTTTCGTGGCTCAGAGGTATTGTAGAAAGCGATACTTCAGTTATAATTAATGGCATTACAATAGGTAATATATATGACGTGACTTAGCGCCGGAGTTAATTGCCGGAAGCAATGACAGTATAGTGTTATCACTATTGGGAATACAGAAGAGGATTTTATGGAGATGATAGGCACTACAATTAACAACCCGGACAGCTTAACCTAATAAGGATGTGTTTACCAAACTCCTACGCGATGTATGAAGAAATGATAGGCTTTGTTGCCGGAAAGGCATAAGAAATGGATGTGTTAGAAGAGTATCGAAATAAGTTTAATGAAGCGCCACCGCTTTTTTGGCTCAGGAGCATGAACGGTGTAGAAATTGAAAGTGTACTAAGAAAGTGTATCGATAATGGAGAACCGTACAAGCCTAACGATGAAGGACCAGAAGTAGATTATTAAACCGCCTCCGGGCGGTTTTAATTGGAGGGTACAATATCCGTAGAATTTCAAGACAATACCGCCGCAGTCCTCGCGCAGTTCGAGCGGAACACAGAAGTACCTTTGACATAAAGGCTTTGACATAACGTTGAACATAACGTTGCCTAACATAAAGCTGCCGAACCCTTCCCAATCCACATCGGGCAGGGTATAATACCCTCGCTGCCTGTAAAAAGAGCAGCAAAGGTTCCGTTTGAGGAGGGCTTTCCGGGCATGTCCAACCGAAAGATTCGGCTGTTATGGGAACTGACGCGCGGAAATATGCGTCGTTTTGTCGGCGCTGTTTTCGCAGTTGTCGTCGCCGCGGTCATCAGCCTCGTCACACCATTGGTGCTGGAGGAGACGATTGACGCGGTTATCGGCAACCTGCGGCCGGTTAACTTGCCGGGGTTTTTAAGCAGCCTTATCGCCGAGCGCGGGGGCCGTGAGTATCTGGTGCGCAACCTATGGATTATGGCGCTGATACTGGTCGTGCTCAGCTTAATCAATGGTGTTTTTCAATATTTGCGCGGTAAATGGACCGCCCAGGCAAGCAATGCCGTTTCCAAAAACATGCGCGATAAGCTGTACGCGCATATCCAGATGCTGCCCTATGACTACCATGTAAAGGCCGCGACGGGTGATTTAATACAGCGCTGTACATCCGATGTGGAGACCATCTTCCGTTTTTTATCCGTACAGTTGGTGGAAATATTCCGCGCCGTGTTTATGATTGCCGCGGCGCTGACGGTGATGCTGCAAAAGAACCCGCTCATGACCGCCGTTACCATGGTTTCCGTTCCGATTCTGTTTTTCTTCGCGCTGTTGTTTTTCCGCTGGGTACGCAAGCTGTTCCGCGTGTCCGATGAGGCGGAGGGCCGTATGTCGGCGATACTGCAAGAGAACCTGACGGGCGTGCGCGTGGTGCGCGCTTTCGGGCGGCAAGCCTATGAGGTGGAGAAGTTTTCATTGGCGAATGACGACTTACGCAACAAGAGCTTGAAGCTGGTAAACATCCTTTCCATTTATTGGGCGAGCGCGGATTTAATTAGCATGGCACAGACCGCCACAACGCTGGTCTTTGGCGTATTTTTAGCCGTATCTGGTAAAATGACCGTAGGCGAGCTGACGGTGTTTGTCAGCTACACCAATATGCTGATGTGGCCCGTACGGCAGCTGGGCCGGATTTTATCCGACATGGGGAAATCGCTTGTATCATTGGAACGCGTTGATGAGGTGCTGCGCGAACCGGCAGAGGCGGAGGAAGAAGGCGGCTCCTTGCCGCTGAACGGCGATATTGAGTTCAAAAACGTCGGGTTTGAGTATGAACGCCAAAACCCGGTATTGAAAGATGTCAGCTTCAAGGTAAAAGCGGGGCAGACCGTCGCTATTTTGGGTGCGACCGGCGCCGGGAAGTCTACGCTGATGCATTTGCTTCAAAGGTTGTATGAGGTGAAGCGCGGTGAGATTACCATCGGCGGCAGAAACATCAAGGATATCCCGAAAAAAGAACTGCGGCGGCATATCGGGCTTATATTACAAGAACCGTTCTTGTATGCCCGAACGGTGGGCCAGAATATCGCCTTTGCCGGCGCTGAGGCGGATGAAGACGCGGTACGCGCCGCCGCCGTCACGGCCAGCGCGGACGCCTTTATTCAAGGGTTTGATAAAAAGTATGATACGCTCGTGGGTGAACGCGGCGTGACATTATCCGGCGGTCAAAAACAAAGGGTAGCCATCGCGCGCACGCTGCTTAAGGAGAACGATATCCTCATATTCGACGATTCCCTATCCGCCGTGGACACGCAAACCGATAAGGCGATTCGGGACGCTTTAGCGAAGCTTCAAAACATCACGACGTTTATTATTTCGCATCGCTTAACGACATTGAGCGAAGCGGACATGATTGTTGTTTTGGAAGACGGGCGCGTATCCCAGCAGGGCACGCATGACGAGCTGATACATATAGAGGGGCTTTACCGAAAGGTATACCAGATTCAAAGCGCGCTGGAAGCGGAATTATCAGGCGAGGTGACAAACTGAATGCAGTTTCATGAAGAAGAGGATTTTTCCAAAGACTTTCATATCGGCATTTGGAAAAACCTGCTTCGGTACGCAAAACCTTTCTATAAACACTTAGGGCTCATCGCCCTGTTGATGCTGGCATGCGCGGCATTGGACGCGGTGTTACCGCAGTTGACGCGTGAGGCTATCGATTTATACGTCGCCAACGGCACAACGGAATCCATCGGCCGTTTTATCATCAAGTACGCCGCGGTTTTGGCGGCTCAGGTTATATGCATCAGTTCCTTTATACGCCTGGCGGGTTATGTTGAAGTGAGCATGTGCCACCGTATCCGCTCCATAGGGTTTAAAAAGCTTCAAGAACTGTCTTTATCATTTTACGATAAAACACCGGTGGGTTATATTATCGCCAGGCTGACCAACGATACCCAGCGGTTAGGCGATACAATAGGCTGGGGGCTTATCGATCTGCTTTGGGGCCTCTTTTATGTGTGTATCACCGTAGGCATTATGATTAGCATGAACGCGCCCCTTGCCTTTGGCGTCATGCTTGTCATTCCCGTTATCGGCGCGGCGGCGTTTTACTTTCAGCAAAAAATACTGCGCGCGTACCGCGAAGTACGAAAGATCAACTCTAAGATAACCGGCGCTTTTAATGAGGGTATCATGGGCGCAAAGACCACTAAAACACTTGTACGGGAACAAAAAAACGCGCAGGAGTTTGGCGTTTTAACCTCGTCAATGAAGGGGGCCGCCATCCGCGCGGCAAGGCTGAACGCGCTGTTTTTACCTATTGTTATGTCATTGGGTTCCATAGCCGCTTCCTACGCGTTATGGCGAGGCGGATATGACGTGTTTTCCGGAACGGTTTCCTTCGGTGTGTTAACCGTTTTTATTACCTACTCCATCCAATTATTTGACCCTATCACGCATATCGCGCGCACATTCGCGGAATTGCAATCCTCCCAAGCGGCGGCGGAACGCGTGGTAAAACTAATTGAAACACAGCCGGAGATTACCGACAGCGGCGCTATTGAAGATATATACGGCGACAGTTTTACACCCCATAATGAAAACTGGCCCCGTATCATAGGTGACGTGGCATTTGAAAATGTGTCCTTTAACTATTCGGGCGGGGAGGAAGTTTTAAATCATTTTACGCTTCATATAAAGGCCGGACAAACCATTGCCCTGGTAGGCGAGACGAGATCGGGGAAATCGACTATCGTTAACCTGATATGCCGGTTTTATGAACCGTCTGATGGCCGAATACTCATCGACGGGGTTGATTACCGGGAACGATCGCAGCTGTGGCTTCAGTCCAACCTCGGCTATGTGCTGCAGG
>WRFT01000092.1 GCA_009776385.1 Clostridia bacterium | reverse complement strand
TTACAGTCCATGTGCAGGAAGCTGATTCCCTCCAACCCACCGTCGCTTTCCCGTATAGTGGGAAGGGACACATACTCGTTACCGGTCACTTGGTACTTCATATTTCACCACTCCCCATTGCTTTGTTCAGCGTATATACGGGGATGCTGTCCAGTCCGCATTCCACATCATGTTCCATGGCGCCCCGCACCGGCTCACCCGTCCAAAAGTCAACCCACTCACCATCGGGCAGATACACCGTTCGGCCTTGCGCGCCCGCGGTTACAATAGGGGCAATCAATAGGTCGCGGCCCAGCATATACTCGTCCTCGATAGCGTGAACACGGCGGTCTGCGTAAAAGTCATATACCAAGTGCGCCATCATGGGACGGGAGGTTTTGACGCAGTGCTGGGCCTCCTGCCATAAATAGGGCAATAGGCGCATACGCAGCTTCGCGAACTTTCTGTAGACAGGGATGATGCGCTCATCGCCATTGGCCGCCGCCATATTCCAAGGGCTGCGGTCATTGTTTAAGTGCTGCCGTTCGGTCCTGTCGTATTGGCCGCTGCGCGGCTCGGAGTGGAACTGCATGACCGGAGCAAACGCGGCGAACGCCGTTGCGCGCAGGTAGAGTTCAGTTGTCGGCAGGTCGCCCGCGAATCCGCCTATGTCAAAGGCCCAAAACGGGACGCCGGACAACCCGAGGGAGAGGCCCGCCGCAAGCTGGCCGCGCAAATCAGAAAAGGTAGAAACCTGATCACCCGCCCAATAAATGGGGAATCGCTGTGCGCCGGAATACCCTGCCCGGCTGAAAGTGACGCCGTTTCCCGGCCCTGCCGTTTCGTTTAAAAAACCATGGTATGCGCCGATATACAAGTTGGGATAATCGTTATGCGCCTGCGCGATGGTTCTGCCGTCATGCAGCAGCGAATCCCTGTCAAACAGGAACTCCCCGCCATCGGTTTTAAATCCGGCGACTCCCAACTCCTCAACCAAATAACGGCGTTTGTCAAACCACCAGCGAATCGTTTCCGGGTTGGTGAAATCAGGGATTAATGAGCCTCCGAACCACATTTCGGGGATGCGGTACGGCGTTCCGTTTGGCCGGGCGACACACAGTTGATGTTTTACCGCGTATCGCTTATCGGCTTCAAGCTGCGCCCCGCTCGAAACAGAACTCTCTTTTAAAACCGGGATTTGCCATAATACCAGCTTGACATCGTGTTGATGCAGCACTTCCGTAAACCCCCTGGGGTCCGGCCATTTGCCGTCCGGCGGGAAAGTAAAATCATCATATCGGAACGCGCTCCCATCGGTTTTTGGGGTGTACCGGGCGTCATTCCAAATGTAGAAGGTCTCCTCGTCACTCCACGCCTCCAGTACCATCACGATCGCCGGGATGTCCAATTCGTCCATACGTTGAATTTGCTCCAAGGCTTCTCGTTGTGTGTTCCAACCGTTGGAAGACATCCACGGGCCAAAAGCCCACCGGGGCGGTAATGCAGGCGCGCCTGTGCGCTCCGTATACCAGCCCAACAACTCCGCCGGGCTTCCGGTACGCAGCTCCGCGTCAAACAGCGTGCCGTTTTCAGGGCACTCGGTTAAGATGCTTATGTCGATGAAGCCGCCGTCAACTACCTCGGTAGTAAACCGCGTCTTCCAAGTACCGTGCAGTAAAAACCCCGCGCCGCTGTCTGTAAAGAAGAATGGGATTGGCAGATAGGTCTTTTCCTGTTGGTTTGCAAACTGCTCAACCACATAGCACAGCGGGGACAAACCCGCTTGGTTGACACGGTCAAACTTTTCCCCAAAACCGTATAGCGATTCCGCTTGTACCGTACATCGCAGCTCCGCTTGATACGCATGGTTATGCCGGTCCAGCCACAGTCGAACGATGGGGGACATCCATGCGAGCCTGTTCCCTTGCCCGTCTGACAAAAGGATAATTGGCTCATGGGGCGTTTCATTGTCATTGTTAAAAATAACTTTATCGGATAAGTTTCCAAATAGAGATATTGAAACGGATTGATGGCGATGAATATGCCATCGGAGCGGTGCATCCGCGTTTTGCATGACAAGCACATCGGCAACCGTCACGCTTTCCGCGAAAAAGGGTTCTGTTATGCTTTCGCCATGCGATATAAACGCGTATTCGATGCGGCAGGGCATGTCGGGCGGCTGTACGGTAAAGGTATAATATGTCCAGCTTTCATTATCCCAAGCATGTGTCCCCTCCATATCCGGCTGCTGTATGCCGTCAAAAGCGTAAGCCAACAATAACGGGACGGCCGGGTTCTTCACACGGCAGCCAAGCACCATCTGCTTGCCGGCCTCCGGAAAATATGGCGTGCGCTCAAAACCGCTTTGGATATGCGGAAACAGTCCGTTCGGATAATGCTGGGCCGTTGGCATCAGGTTCACCTCTTTTCCGTTTATATCCGTCTGGTTGAATCCCTCTGCGCAATCGAAAGGGGAATGGTGACATCGCGCTTCGTCATGATGGGGTCATGCGCGGCACAGATAACAATTTCGGCGGCAACCCTGCCCTTTTCGGCAATGTCTTGATGAACGGTCGTCAAGGCGGGATGACAGATTCGGGATAGAAAAATGTCGTCAAAGCCAATGAGTGACATTTCACCGGGAACATCCACACCCGCCTTTTGAAATCCCTTTAGCAGCCCAAGCGCTATAATGTCCGCCGTCGCGAACACCGCCGTGATGCCCTGGCCCGAGCGTACAATCGCCTCCGCCGCGGTGATGCCGTGCGGATAGCCGACTTCACCGTAATAAACCAATGCCTCGTCAAAGGCGATTTCCGCTTCTTTGAGTGCGTCTTTATAGCCTTGCTGGCGCATTTGGTTTACGCCCGCTTCACTGACCGCGCCTGACACAAACGCGATGCGCTTATGGCCAAGCTCAAGCATGTATTGCGTCGCCATATAGCCGCCGTGGCGGTCGTTGATTCCGACGCTGTGAAAATAGTGGCCGGTGTCGTAACAATCCACCAATACGGTGGGGATTTGCATGCGTCTGTATTCCTTCAGGTCTGTGGAGGGGAACATGCCCAGAATGATAATTCCGTCCAGCGATCGGCTTTTGGCTATTTCGGTGTAGCTCTGATCAACCTCGGTTCCGGAAATGAGCAGATGATACCCGTTTTCGCGGGCTTTATACTCAACAGCGCTAAGAAAATCGCCATAAAACGGATTGCTGAACATAAATTCTTTGCCCGGTTCGGTTTGCGGGATGAGAACGCCTATCATGTTCGAGCGCAATTTGCCGCCCGCGCGGGGTGACCCCAGCGTCTTCGCCGCTTGGTTGGGTATATATCCCAATTTGCGGACAGACTGCATGACCTTGTTGATTGTCTCCGTACTGATCGTCTCAGACACCTTGCCATTGACGACATAGGAGACCGTCGCGGAGGAAACTCCCGCGTCCCTTGCCACATCCCTGATAGTTGCTCTAGCCATATCAACAGCTCCTTAAACGGTTAAGTAAACGCTAACATATCTTGAATATATTGTCAACTACAAAAATTCGCATCAATTTTTGGTTAAAACTTACATTTATGCCGGAAGATATTTGCAATATATCACAATATGGAAAAACGCCGCAAAACACCCGGAAGCGTTGATTATCGGGATATTTATAATAAAAACTTCACTTCTATCTCGGTACCTTTGTCGGCCTTACTCTTTAGCGTTACATTTGCCCCATGCAGCATGGCTCCGTGCTTAACAATGGATAAACCGAGCCCCGTGCCGCCCGTGGCGCGGCTATGGCTCTTGTCCACGCGATAGAATCGTTCAAACACGCGTTCCTGATGCTCCGGGGCAATGCCGACGCCGGTATCGGCCACGATGACGGACACGCCCTCGTTCGTCCGCGTCACGCGTACGGTTACCTTGCCGCCCGGTTTGTTGTATTTAATGCTGTTCTCCATCAGGTTAAACAGCATTTCCTCCAGTACGGAACGTACGCCTATGACAGTCTCGTCCACGCCCTCCACGGTGACTAGAACCGCTTGGGCTTGGGCGGCATCGGCCAGCAAGCTGGCGGCATGACGCGCCAGGGATAGCAGCGCCACAGGCTCCCTTTGAGTCGGCGCTTGCCCTTCATCCAGCTTAGACAGCGCCAGAATGTCCTCAATCAACGTTATCATCCGGCATGCCTCGTCATAAATCTTTCCGGCGGCTTCGGGTATATCCTCCGGCCGAACCATGCCCGCGGCCAGCATTTCGGCATATCCGGCGATGGAGGTCAAGGGTGTCTTTAGCTCATGCGATATATTTGCGGAAAATTCTCTCCGTGTTTCCTCAGCCTGTTCATGCGCCGTTACATCCAAAAGCAGCAATATGGCCCCGCTTGCCATTCCCTCGGCCAGTACCGGGTTTGCCAACAGCTGATAGATGCGCCCGTCACGCTTGAGCCGTGCATCGGCCTTACCGCCGCACAGCGCGAGTTTCACCGCGTCATGCACGGACAAGTCGCGTGTAAGCGCCATATAATGCCCGCTTATTGCCCTATCCGGTTTTATATCAAAAAGCTTCGCGGCGCTGCGATTGACGGACAATACCATGCCGTCACCGGCCAGCATAATAAGCCCCTCCGCCATGTTTTCGGTAATCGTGCCAAAGGCGCGGCTGTGCGCTTCCAAGTCATGTAACTGGGCCTCGATGCGCAGGTTTTGCGCCTGCAGGCGTGCAAGCAGCGGGGTCAATTCTTCATAAACGTCGTTTTCAACCGGATGCTCCAGGTCGATAGAGTCGATGGGGCGTATCAGCAGCGCCGTCAGCTTGCCAGCCGTTACAACACCCAAAGCCATTACCAGAATAAAAGCGATAACCAACATGGGAATCAAGGCCAGCAGCGCGCCCAGAGCGGTTTGCCGTGTTTCGGATACGCGCAGCACCGACCCGTCGGTCAAGCGCAGCGCGTAATAATACGTCCTTCGGTTCAATGTGCTCGACAAGCGGCTGTCGCGCCCTTCCGCCTCCCGTATCGCCTGAATGACCTCTGCGCGGTCCGCATGGTTCTCCATCTCGGCGGGATTCGCGTTGCTGTCATAAAGGACGCTGCCGTCAGGGGCAATCCAGGTGATGCGGACGGAGCGGTTCGCGGTATAGGCGGCGTAAAGCGTGGCCGGCACGTCTTCGGACGGTTCCCACAACGCCGATAACACGCCTGCCGCATTCTTCAGCGCGCCGTATGCCTGTGTCTCAAACGTTGCGGTTACCCGCGGCAGTATCACCGCCGCCAGCACAACCATTGTAAAGAGTGTCAGCAGCATCATATGCCTTATAATTCGTCGCCTCATTCGTTTTCCTCCAAAAACCGATAACCAACGCCGCGCACCGTTTGCAGCCGGGAGCCGTAAGCGCCGAGCTTGCTTCGCAGTGATTGCACATGCGCGTCTATCGTACGCGTACCGCCTTCATATGCGGCCTCCCACGCGGCGCTCAGTAAGCGTTCACGGTCAAGCACGATGCCGCGGTTCTCCATAAAGAATCTCAGCATTTCAAATTCCTTCAAAGTCAGATCGACGGATGCGCCGTCCGCGGTACACAAGCGGCGTTCCGTATCCAGCACAAGGCCCTGCGCCGTAAGCCGCCCGGCCTTTTCGGTCGGGCCCGCGCGGCGCAGAAGCGCCTTAACCCGTGCCAACAACTCCAGTACGCCGAAAGGCTTGGCGATGTAGTCGTCCGCGCCCTCGTTCAGCCCGATCACGCGGTCCAGCTCGGTTCCCTTCGCGGTCAGCAGTATGATGGGGATACCTCTTGTGGACGGCTGCTCACGCAAACGGCGCAGGATGGACAGCCCGTTTTCACCGGGCAGCATTAAATCCAGCAATACCAATTCCGGAAGCTTTCGGGCGCAAGCGGCCCAAAAAGGCGGCGCGGCGGCAAAGCCCTCGGCCTCAAAGCCGGAATGACGAAGCGCGTAAAGCACCATGTCACGAATGTCCGCCTCATCCTCAACCGAGTAAATCATGCTTGGTTTCCTTTGTGAGCGCTGCGTTAAGCCTTAAAAGCAATTCGTCCGACTGGTTGCGCATCAACCGAACCTCCCCGTCACGTAATCCTCGGTACGCTTGTCTTTCGGCATGGAAAAAAGATTTTCCGTACCGCCAAACTCCACCACCTCGCCCAGTAAAAAGAAGGCGGTCCAATCCGAAATCCGTACAGCCTGCTGCATGTTGTGGGTCACTATCACAATGGTATATTTCTTCTTCAATACCGTACACAGTTCCTCTATGCGCGAGGTGGAAATCGGATCCAGCGCGCTGGTCGGCTCATCCATCAACAGCACATCGGGCGCCACGGCCAGCGCCCTGGCGATGCAAAGCCGCTGCTGCTGTCCGCCGGACAGCCCCAGCGCGCTTTTTTTAAGCCGGTCCTTCACCTCGTCCCAAATGACGGCGGAACGCAGCGATTCCTCCACAATGGCGTCCAGCTTTACCTTTCCGCGAACGCCGTGCGTGCGCGGGCCGAATGCGACATTGTCATAAACACTCATGGGAAAGGGGTTAGGCTTTTGAAATACCATGCCCACGCGCTTGCGCAGGTGATTGATGTCCATATCGCCGTAGATATCCTGCCCGTCCAAGGTGACGCTGCCTTGGATGCGGCATCCCTCAACCAGGTCGTTCATCCGGTTTAAAGTTTTAAGCAACGTGGATTTGCCGCAGCCCGAGGGGCCTATTAACGCGGTGATTTCCCGCTCGCGGATATCCATATGCACGTCTTTAAGCGCTTGAAAATCCCCGTAATGCAAGTTGAGTTTTGAAATGTGTATTTTTTGCATGGCTACCCCTTTGCGATGCGTTTGGCGATGGCGCCGGACATCATGTTGATTAAAAACACCACTATCAGCAGTACCACCGCGGTGGCATACCCTTGATCCATATACAGGCCCTCGCTGGCCAGCGCGAACATATGCACCGATAGCGTGCGGCCCGAGGAGAGTAAACCCTTAGGAAAGTTGGGCACCGTCCCCGCCGTGTAAAGCAGCGCGGCCGTTTCTCCCACGATGCGGCCCACAGCCAGAATGACCCCCGCCAAGATGCCGGGCGCGGCCGATGGCAGTACAATGCGGAACACCGTGCGAAGCCTGCCCGCACCCAAGCCGTACGCGCCCTCGCGGTATAAGTCGGGCACGGCCTGCAGCGCTTCCTCGGTGGTGCGCAGCACCAAGGGCAGTATCATCAGCGTCAGCGTCAGCGCCCCGGCCAGTATGGAGAAACCCATCTTGAGGGCGGTGACAAAAAACAACAGGCCGAATAAACCATAAATAATGGAAGGAATA
>WRFT01000091.1 GCA_009776385.1 Clostridia bacterium | reverse complement strand
AACCTTATACCGCCCAAACTGAGGCGGGTATATAATTTCTTCCTTTAGCAGCCGTATATCATCAACACCGGTGTTGCTGGCCGCGTCGATCTCCCGAATATCGATATCCGTTCTCATCCCCAACGATGAACAAGTGGGGCATTCACCGCAGGCATCGCCGTCGATGGGTTGTTCACAGTTTGCCGCCCGCGCCAGAATACGCGCGGCTGTCGTTTTACCCGTACCGCGGCTGCCGCAAAAAAGATAGGCATGTGATGTGGTACGGGAAGCGACCTGACTCCTTAAAATACGCACAACCGATTCTTGCCCCACCATGTCTGTGAACTTGCTCGGGCGCAAACGCCTGTACAAAGCCTGATGACTCATTGAACCGTACCCATGTATTCATAGCGGTCCCGCTCACGCGGCCGTTCCGCTTTAGTATAGGTAAAGCCGTCGGTCTCCGCCGCGATGTGACAAAGAGCGATTCCCATGTCAATGCAGGCCATGCGGTCTTTCATCGCGCGAAGAGGCGGGGAAGCTGTCAAGCGATAACAATGGATAGAACCTGCTTCGGCGATAAAATACCAATTTTGCGCGTTCATGCCGCTGGGCGCTAAACGGGCTGATTCCAAACGCTTGTCGTCGCCCTCGCTGATTTCCGCCAACGGCTTGCGCTTAAAGTCCGCAAGCGGACGGTATAAGGGCTCGGCAGGTTTTCCGAACGCCATGCTGATGACGAACGGCAGCGCGTCCGCCTCGTTCTTCTCCGGCTTAGCCATACCCAGCCAGCAGGATCCCAAACCGGTCCCGGATAGGAACAAGTCCATTTGCTGGCCGATAAAGCCGATGTTTTCAAGATAGCCCGGCGCCGTCTCACTGCGGAAAATGAGGTAGTAAGGCGCCTTTACATGAAAGATGCCTTTGGTCGTACGAACAATGTCAACGGTATAACGGATAGTCGGGTATAACGGCGTGAGGCGTGTTGTTTTTTCGCGTACACTGTCAAGTTCCGTTATGGGTAAATCGGATGGCTCGAAACGCCGGATGGATTTGCGTTTACGAATGATATTCGGGATGGTGAGATCCGCCATGCCCGTCACCTCGCTTTCAAAAAGGATGAAGCCTGTTTCTGCATGATTATCATACACAAGCGCGCCGCGCGGCGCAAGTCTTACCGAGCGTGGGTTACCTCGCGGGGTGAAATTGCATTTACCGCAATATTATGTTACATTCCACCGGCAGTAATTCATAAAGGCGGGAGGTTTTCTTATGAAAAAAGCCTTAGCGTTGGCATTGGCTTTCGTTTTAACGGTGTCTTTGGTACCGGCGGGGATGGCCGAGGCCCTTCATCCGAATGAAATCCTGGGCATTTGGTACTTAAGCGCCATGGAGATAAACGGTGTCTTATATCATATGGCCGACCTCGGCCAGGAAGTTTCTATGAATCTCTTGGCGGATAACTCTGCCGCGCTGTACAGTTCCACGACCGGAGATGCATTGGGAAGTTGGGTTATCCGGGAGGACGTTTTAACCGTTGCGGATGACAATGATGATGAAATATCTTTTATTTTAGTTGACAGCGGTTTATACGCGGATAAAGACGGTCAAATCATGTTCTTTAACAGAGAGAAACCGCAGGCTTCCAATCCCCCCGTAGCGCCCGTACGTTCTGACGCGGTACTGGCGGAGTTTAACGGCGTATGGGAGCTTCACGCGATGGAAGATGAAGGCATATACGTTCCGCGCACGCTCTTGCCGGACAGCTTTGACGCGTCGCTGGCCATCCTTGATGGGAAAATGGAAGGCCGGATCCTCGACAGCGTGTTACACACGGAAGGCACCGTCTCGGAAGGCGCGCTTTGCCTGGAGGGCGATGCGGAGGGCGAGAAGGTAAGCATTACGCTGCACTTACATGAAAATGGTATCATCAGCATCTGGTTCAGTGACGTGACAGCGTTGTATTTTTCCAAGACGGATGATGATGAATAACGCGTCATGACGCGTATTGACATATAAAAGGAAGGATAAAGTCCCATGATGCTGGATCGTTTTAAGTTTCGTACACAGCTCTATATTTGCTTTGTCGTCATCATCGCGTTCATCATCTCGGCCATGCTCGGCATGATGTATCTGATCCAACGCAACAGCTACCGCCTGCAGGAAAGCTCTGTACTGGAAGCCAACAGCCGCCAGGTCGCCATCAACATCGACAACAGGCTGGATTATTATCTTTCGTATTTGCAAATTCTGTCAACTGACAGATCGCTCATCCGCACCATGGAAACGCAGCCCTTTGAGCGTGTGCGGCAGGAATTGGAATCCGTTGCCGCTGAATACATGCGCATCAATGTTGGCAGGTTGAATGGAATCCGTATCTATACCAATGGAGAGGATATGCGCGCGGACGGGCTGGGGGATATCCGGTCGATCTTCGCGGAGTTTGTACCCGGAAGCTCCGTATACCGAAATAATCTGCTCATTACCGGCACCTATTTAAATGCGCGTAACGAAAAGGTATTCTCACTCTTTCAAAAGGTGTTCCAAACCAACACGGAACGGGAGTACATTCTGGAAATGCGTATTTATGAAACCGAACTGCTCGGTTTCTTCTGCGAGGATGACAGCGGCAACTTTATCGCCGTATTTACGGATGATCGTCTGCTCAGCGTCAACAGCAGGTACACGTTTGCCAAACTGTTATACGACGCCAAGCGGCAAGCGGAGTTAGGAATCGGGCGCGAACGCCTTGATATTCCCAAACCGATCACCATCACCTCGGCCACAAAAAAAGGCGTGAATGTGATGATTGGAACCGATACGGACTATCTGGACCGCACATACCGCACCATCGTTCTGCGCATGGCGCTGGTCACGGCGGTAGTAGCCGCGCTCGCGTTTTTTATTGTATGGCAGATTAGTATGCGCTTAACGCGCCGTATAGGGTATTTATCCGATAAAATCGCGGACATCAGCAACTGGAAGCTGGAGCGTGAAATCAACATTCGCGGGCAAGATGAGTTCAGCCTGCTGGCAGCCGAGTTGGACGAGACCCGCCGCCGGATTTTAGCGTTAATAGAGCAGGTAAACCATACAAACCTTTTAAAGCGTGCGGCGGAAGTAAGCGCGCTGCGCGCTCAAATCAACTCGCATTTTTTATTCAATGCCTTATCCTCCATCAAATGGCTTTCCAAACGTAACGACCATGAGCAGTTAAACATCGCAGTGGATCACCTGGCGGCGTTTTTACGTTATTCACTAAGCTTAAAAGAAGATACGGTACCGCTCAAACTGGAACTGGAGCATCTGCGTGCGTACACCTATCTGCAAAAGCTGCGTTACGGCGATGAAGTGAATGTGCACACCGATGTTTCCGAAGAATTGTGGGATTGCAAAACACTCAAGCTGTTGTTACAGCCATTGGTTGAAAACGCCATATACCATGGCCGCCGTGAGGACGGATCGCCTTTAAATATCACCATTTACAGCGCTGCCGCGAACGGCAGTTACGATTTAATCGTGGAGGACGATGGGAACGGCATGAGTGAGGAACGTATTCAATCCATTCTTGCGGATACCCCCGGTGAGCAGCGCGGTTACGGCCTGCACAATGTCATCAGCCGTTTGCGTATGTGCCAGAAGAATGCCGGGCTAACCATTGAAAGCGAACCGGGCATATGTACCCGTGTCATCATCAATCAACCCGTATAGCGCGTTCCTAAAGTTATTTCCCGTTATTTAATAAAACCATTTAAAAAAACAACACTGCTTTTGCAATCGGATTGTTCGTGTAAAACGCAATCCGATTCAGCATTGTTTCCCGCTGCGGCTGCTATACAATAGTGGTCATTAAATGTGGATAGAGGCGAAGCTGATGACAGTAAACGTTCCATCACCGGCACGCCGCAGGAAGCGTATTTGGGCGAACCGCTATTTGTATATGCTGTTGGTGCCGTGCGTGGTATATTTTATGGTGTTCAGTTACGCGCCCATGTTCGGGCTTGTCACCGCGTTTCAGGAGTTTAAATACTCCAAGGGAATATGGGGCAGCCCGTGGGTGGGCTTTGATCAGTTCCGTTATCTGTTTGGTCTAAAAGACTTTTACCGGGTACTGGGTAACTCCATAACTTTAAGCGTACTCAGGCTTTTGCTGTGCTTCCCCGTACCCATCATCCTTTCCTTAATGCTCAATGAGATTCCCTTCCCAAGGTATAAACGCGTCACGCAGACGTTTATTTACCTGCCCTATTTTATCAGCTGGGTGATTATCGGCGGTATTATGGTCAACCTGTTATCTCCGACATGGGGCATCATCAACATGGTCATCAAATCGCTTGGCGGTGAAGCTGTTTTCTTTTTAGGCAAGGACAGGTATTTCAGGGGCATTGCCATCATATCCCATATATGGAAGCAGGCGGGATGGGATACCATCATTTATCTGGCGGCCATCACGGCAATTAACCCCGATTTATATGAGGCCGCGACCATCGACGGCGCTTCACGGCTAAAACGCGTCTGGCATGTCACATTGCCCGGTATCCGTTCCACCATTGTCATCCTTCTGCTGCTGAGTGTCGGCGGGTTAATGAGCAACGGTTTCGAGCAGATGCGCATACTGCAAAACGGCAGCAATCTGCAAGTTTCTGACGTTTTTGAAACGTACACTTATCGAATCGGCCTGGTTAATGGCCGGCTCAGCTTTGCCTCGGCTGTCGGCTTCTTTAATTCCGTGGTAGGATTTGTCCTGTTAACCTGCGCGAATTTCATCGCCAAGCTATGCGGAGAGGAGGGGTTATTTTGACCTCACCCGCTCTTCCCCGTAAAACCGTGCGCAACCGTGTGCTGCGCTCACGATCCGATTATCTGTTAGAAGGGTTCAGCACCCTTGTTGTGACGCTTCTGGCTATTTTCTGCCTGTTCCCGTTCGTCTATGTGTTTTTCGTGTCTTTTATGTCCTATGAGGAGTACATCGCCAACCCGCTTCGCATTATACCCGCGCAGTTCACGCTGACGGCGTACGCAAAAGTCTGGGATTACGCGCTCATTCGTTCCGCGTACAGCGTGTCTATCCGCGTGACGGTGCTGGGTACGCTTTTAAGTGTATTTTTGTTAATCATTTCGGCATACCCCCTGTCCAGAAAGCAGCTTGGCGGCCGCAAGGTCATCATGGGCATGATTTTGTTTACCATGTACTTCAACGGTGGCATGATTCCCAATTACATCATCATCCGAGCCATTGGGCTGCATGATACGCTCGGCGTCATGTTTATCCCATGGGCCATCGGCGCGTTTAACTTAATCCTTATGAAAAATTTCATCCAGCAAACGGTTTCGGAATCATTGGAAGAAGCCGCCAAGGTGGACGGGGCAAACGATATCTACATTCTGTTCCGTGTCGTGGTGCCTTTAATCAAACCGGCCATCGCCACCATGATTGTTTTTTGCGCGGTGACTTTCTGGAACAACTATTATCTGGCCATGATGTATGTGTCCTCCCGCAAGCTGTGGCCGCTGACACTGGTCTTGCGCGAGCTGGTTGTGGAGAGTACCAGCGACATATCTACCGTATCACAAATGCTGACGGCGGAAAACCGCGCGCATCCGTTCACGCTTAGAATGGCGGCTATCGTCATTACCATAGCGCCGATTTTAGTCATCTATCCGTTCATGCAGCGCTACTTTATCAAGGGTCTCTCACTCGGCTCCGTCAAGGAATAGGGGTCTCCCGTGTTGGTGTTTCCCATGATCCGTCATGGTGAAATAAAAAAGAAAAACAGGAGGTATGTATCATGAAACGGTTCCTATGCTTCGCAGTGGTTCTCATGCTGGCGCTCCCGGTGTTTGCCATGGCTGAGGATCCCATTGTGATCACCGCGGTACTGCAAATCAATCCTGAGGTGGTCATAGACGATAACCCGGTGGTACAATACATTGAAGAGCACTTGGGCATCCGCTTGATAATCGAAGCGCCGCCTTTAGCCAGCTACGGAGACCGTGTTAAACAGTTGATGGCGACCGGTGATATGCCAGATTTGGTACATTTCGGTGCGGATGTCGACGCTAAAATGTGGGCCGAAGAAGGCTTGCTGCTGGAATTGACGGATCTCATCGATCAGTATCCCAACATGTCCGCTAACCACAGCGTGGAGCAGCGCGGAGATTGCGATTTCTTTGGCGACGGCCATATCTGGGGCTTGCCGCGGGCGAACTCGTATGACCGCTGGGGCTTCCTTATCAACAAGAAATGGCTGGACAAGGTAGGCAAGGAAATTCCCAAGACCATTGAAGAGTTCATCGATGTCTGCCGCGCGTTTACCTTTGAAGATCCCGACGGCAACGGCGTTGCCGACACATTCGGCGTCTCCTTTGGCGTCAGCGGCGATTTCAGCCCCTGGCACCTGCAAAACGACTTCGTATCCATGGCTTACTCCATTTCGGGCTGGCACCATGGTATGCCTGATGCCGACGGCAGCGCGAAACTGCGCGCGTTAAAGTCCGGATACGGCGATTACATGAAGCTGGTACGCCTCCTTTATGAAGAAGGTGTGTTAGATCCCGAGTACTTCACCCCCGGCAGCGACGGCGAAGAGAAATTCTTCCAAGGCCGCACGGGTATGTTCGGAACCTCGGGCAAAAACTTTACCAACAAACTGGAAAAATACGGCGTCGACCCGGACGATTTTGTATACTGCTCGCCGCTGGTATTAAACGCGGGCGACAGGCCGCAATACGCCATGCCGCCTTCCGCGTGGATGGCCTACTACGTCAATGCCGACAGCGCCAATGTAGATGCGGTGCTTCGTCTGTTAGACTGGGCCGATTCCGCCGAAGGCTTTACCATCATGCAAATGGGTTTCCAGGGCGATCACTATAATTCTTATGATATCGAAACCCGTACCGTTGACCGTACCGAGGAGCAGTTCCGTGCGCGTGAAAAGGTTACCAGCAATATGTTTGGATTCGCCAATGCCTATAAAGGCTTGGAAGCGCTGATGGGCGGCTCTAACCCGGTACTGATTGCCAAATGGCAGAAGGAATACGCGGAAACGGAAGCGGCCACCCAAAAGGTATACTTCCCCTTCACAAAGATGATTGACAAAGTAGGCGTAGAGTTCCCGGATGAGCAGGCTACCGTCGCCTCGCTGGAAACACGCTTCATCACCGGTGAAGTATCCTTTGAAGACCTCATGGATTATGTCAATGGCGAATTTGCCGAAAAGACCGCGGCCATCGCTCAGGAATTCGCCGACTTCATGGCGGCCAACCCGGCTAGGTATGAAGACTAATTCAAAAGGAATTAAAATAGGAGCGCGATGATATGAGCAAGCAGTTCCAACTCGGTATCGTTGTGGATGTCATTCCCTTACATGTCTTAAGCAAAGGATGGGAATATTT
>WRFT01000090.1 GCA_009776385.1 Clostridia bacterium | reverse complement strand
TGTACGCGAATCTCGATTTAGACCGCGTGCTTCCGGTGGACGTCATCAAGGAGATGCTCGCCTGCGGAGAAATAGGCTCCTTGCACGATTACTGGTATTCAACCGTAGGCAACGGCACCTCCGTGGCCAACGCGAAGCGTTTCGCGGCCGACATCGCCCGGCATCTGCTGGAAGATAAAGTAGAGGCGGTTATCCTCACCTCCACCTGAGGGACCTGCACGCGTTGCGGCGCAACGATGGTCAAAGAAATCGAGAGGCACGGCCTCCCGGTGGCGCATATGTGCACGGTGGTACCCATTTCCTTAACGGTTGGCGCGAACCGCATTGTTCCTACCGTGGCAATCCCTTATCCGCTGGGCAACCCGGACATGAGTCCCGCGGATGAAAAAGAACTGCGGCGCAAGCTCGTACGCAAGGCCTTAAAAGCGCTGTGTACGGAGATTGACGGGCAAACCGTATTTAAAGACTGAGATACTTCATCCGCAAACTCCCGAGGAGCCGCGTTCCCGCGGCGGCGTGGACGCGGCCTTCAAATGACAAATCACGGAGGTGAGCCCGATGGCCTTTCCCGTTTTACGGGGCGCCTGTTACGCGTTGATTCACGCGCCGGATATGCTTGTGCATCAGGGCAGTACCCAAACAAACGAACGGCGGTTGGTACCGGATTCGGATTACTTACAGGCACTGCCCCGTCATCTGCGCCCCTTTAAGGACGCTGTGGCGTATCCTCCCAACCAGGTGGTCATCGGCAACATACGGCCCCGCGCCCTAAGGGACATCCCCCGCCCTTGGTATCACCATCCCGTTGTTCACGCGGCCCGAGACGGGAAGCATGGCGAAATCATGCCGGCCGACGAGTTCTTGGGCTTGATGAAAGCGGTAGACATGTTTGACCTGGTGCTGCTGGAAGAAGGCTTCCAACGCGGCATAGCCCAAAGGCTTCAGGCACATCCTGCGTTAGGCGCTTTAAAATGCCTTGTCAAACTGGAAAAGGGGCATCTAGCCGCATCGGATATCGAAGCGCTTGTAGAAGGCGGCAAAGCGGAGCCCATGTACCTGCAGGGATCATTGGTCGGCTGTGTCAAGAAGGCGCATGATTTTGACGCGTCACTCAGCCGCCATGTGATGTTTGAAAACCTGGTCAGCAAGGCATCCGCGTCCCTGGGGCTGGCGCTGCTTTTAGCCAAGACCACGCTGAAGGCCGCGGACATCGATTATATTATTGAATGCTCCGAGGAAGCATGCGGCGATATGAACCAGCGCGGAGGCGGTAATTTTGCCAAGGCCATCGGTGAAGTGTGCGAGTGCGTAAACGCCACGGGCAGCGACACCCGTAGTTTTTGCGCGGGCCCCGTTCACGCGGTGGTACAGGCGGCGGCGCTGGTAAAAAGCGGTATTTATAAGCATGTGGTGGTTTTAGCGGGCGGGTCGTCGGCCAAGCTTGGGATGAACGCGAAGGACCATGTTAAAAAAGAGATGCCCGCGCTGGAGGATATGATTGGGGCGTTTGCCCTGCATATCGGCGAAAACGACGGCGTCTCCCCGATAATACGTACAGACGCGATAGGCCGCCATACCATTGGCAGCGGCGCGTCGCCGCAAGCCGTGATGCAGGCTATCATCACCAACCCATTGGATCGCGCGGGCATTAAGCTTGGCGATGTGGATACCTTCTCGGTTGAAATGCAAAATCCGGAAATTACGGAACCTGCCGGCGCGGGTGATGTGCCGGCGGCCAACTATAAGATGATTGCGGCTTTAGGCGTGATGCGCAAGGACTACAAGCGAGAGGAACTAAACGACGTGGCGGAACGCATCGGTATGCCGGGATTCGCGCCGACCCAGGGTCACATTCCATCGGGCGTACCCTTCCTTGGCCATTGCCTGGACCTGATGGCATCAGGCGAGATTAAACGCGCGATGATTGTCGGGAAAGGAAGCCTTTTTCTGGGGCGGCTGACCAACCTGTTTGACGGCGTGTCGTTTATCATGGAACCGAACAACCGGCAGGCGGACGATGAACAGGCCGCGGACGCGGCAAGCATCCGCGCGATGATAGCCGAGGCTATGGCGCGTCTTGCAGACGCGATGAGGGCAGAGTAGATGGGCGCCGTGGACAGACAAATAAAGGAGGCCGCGGCCAGGATATTTGATGAATTGTCCTTATCGCTGCAAGGCGGACACATGAACCCGCGTATACGCGTGGGGCTGACGCTGGCCGGAAGTGAACACGGCGAGGAGGAGCTGCGCCGCGGCGCGAGGCTGGCGCAAGCGGATGATTTGGAAGTCGTGCTGCTGGAGGAAGCGGATCTTTTGCAAGCGCATCAGCGCATGGAAGCCATGCTGGACAACGGCGCGCTGGACGCGGCTGTTACCATGCACTATAACTTCCCCGTCGGTGTCGCGACGATTGGCCGCGCCGTCACGCCGGGATTTGGCCGCAGCATGTATATTGCCTCCACAACCGGCACGAGTGATACGCAGCGCGGCAGCGCGATGGTTAAAAACGCGGTTTCCGCTATCGCGGTAGCCAAAGCGTGCGGCTGCCCCATACCGACCTTGGGCATTTTGAACTTGGACGGCAGCCGCCAGGCGGAACGCGCGCTGCGGGCATTAAAACAGGCCGGCTACCCCATCGCCTTTACGCAGAGCGACCGGGCGGGCGGAGGCGTCATCATGCGCGGGAATGACCTGCTGCGCGGCGTGCCGGACATCATGCTGATGGATAGTCTGACGGGTAATGTCATGATGAAGACACTCAGCGCTTACACGACCGGCGGAGACTACGAATCGGTGGGCGACGGGTATGGACCGGGCGTCGGGATGGGTTACGGACGTATTATCAGCATCGTCTCCAGGGCGTCGGGCGCGCCGGTCGTAGCGGGCGCGCTGCGCTACACCTGCCGGTGCGCGAAGGGCGGTTTGGCCGCTAAGGTTAGGGATGAGTTTAGCAAGGCGCGCGCGGCGGGTTTAGACCAAATATTAGAGGACCTTGCAAGGCCTGCCGACGAAGGCCGTGCCGCGCAGGCGTCAAAGCCCGACGAGAAAGCGGTGGATGAGGAAATTACGGGTGTGGAAATTCTTGAACTGGATGAGGCAGTGCGCGCCGTTTGGAAGAAAGGCATATATGCCGCAGGCGGCATGGGCTGTACGGGACCCGTTGTGATGGTAGCCAAGGAAGACGCCGAGGCGGCCCACGCGGCTCTTCGGGAGGCGGGGTACTTATAAAACCATTCGGGCAACAGACAGACAGGCCTTCATCACGCGGGAAGGGAGGATACGGTATGGACATTCGCTTAACACAAATAACCAAAAGCGCCGGTTGAGCCGCCAAACTGGGACCGGGAGTCCTAAGTGAAATCATCGGAAAACTGCCGAAATGGACGGACGAAAGGCTGCTCGTAGGTTTCGAGACGAATGATGATGCCTGCGTTTATCTTGTACGCGAGGATTTAGCCGTCATCCAAACGGTGGACTTCTTCCCGCCGATGGTAGACGACCCGTTCACTTACGGCCAAATAGCCGCCGCCAATGCCTTATCCGACCTTTATGCCATGGGCGCGGAGCCGGCGTTCGCTTTGAACATTTTAGGTTTTCCGAACTGCCTGCCCAAGGAGATGATCGCCGACATTCTGGGCGGCGGCGCCGATAAGGTAAGGGAAGCCGGCGCGGTTATCGCGGGCGGCCACTCCATTCAAGATACGGAACCCAAGTACGGCCTGTGTGTCACGGGGATGATTCATCCCTCGGCGCTTTGGCGGAACACGACGGCACGGGAGGGTGACGTACTCATTTTAACCAAGCCCTTAGGCAACGGGATTACCACTACTGCGGTCAAGGGGAGCCTATTGACAGAGCGTCAGTTCGCGCCTTCCGTGGCTGCGATGACGACGCTTAACAAATATGCCCGCGATGCCGCCATCGGCGCGTCTGTTCACGCCTGCACGGATATTACGGGCTTCGGTTTACTGGGCCATGCCTGCGAAATTGCCGAAGGAAGCGATAAAACCATCGAAATATTATCAGGCGCGCTGCCCTTGCTTCCCCATGCATACGACATGGCTGCCCATGAGATGACCTCCGGCGGAACGGACCGGAACAGGGAGTACTATACCCCCCGCGTTTTCATTAACGCGGCTGTATCTGTACCCATGCAAGACATTTTATTTGATCCGCAGACCTCAGGCGGTTTGCTTTTCAGCGTCGCGCGGGAGGAAGCGGACGACTTGCTTTTAAAACTGAAAACTGTTTGCTCGCAGGCGGCCATCATCGGCAAGGTTGAGGCGCGGGGCGCTTTTTCAGTACGCGTGATGCCGTAGACAGGCATCATATGCGACAAAATAAGCATGATTAGTCGATTATCCACGGATATTTTTTTCAAACAATTATATATTGACTTTCACTATTCACATAATTATAATGGGGTCAAGTTTTGGGTTAATCGTTTTAACGGCATGTCCGGTTAAAACATGTACCCGACAATTATATTATTAGATGGAGGGTCTACGATGAAAAAGTTCCTGTGCCTGTTCCTCATCTCCGCGCTGGTTCTGTCCTTCGCCTCGTTCGCCTTGTCCGAAGAACTGATTAAGGTTGGCATCGTCAATCTGCCCCCGGAAGAGTCCGGCTATCGGCAGGCGAACGTTGAGGACATGTTTGCCGTGTTCTCCGTAGAGAACGGCTATGACATGAACCAAACCAATACCGCCGATAACAGCGAACAAATAGCCGCCGCCGCAGGTTACATTCGTGACGGCGTGGACTATCTGCTGATTTCGGCTGCCAACGCGTCCGGTTGGGACGAAGTGCTGGCTTCGGCCAAAGAAGCCGGCGTAGTGGTGTTCCTCTTTGACCGTTTCATCACGACCGACGAGAGCAACTACCAAGCCGCATTGGTTTCCGATACCTACACCGAGGGCAACACCGCCATCGAGTGGCTGCTAAGCCAGGGGTTAGACGAGTATAACGTCATCCTCATCCGCGGCCAGTTGGGATGCGCGGCCGAATTAGGGCGCAGCGACGCGGTTTTAAAGGCTGATGCGGCCGGCGAAATCACCATCGTTGCCGACGGCACGGGCGGCGACTCCTGGAGCGGAGAGGAAGCCCGCAAGGTCGTAGAAGCCGCGATTCAATCCGGTATCTCCTTTAACGTTATCTACGCTGAAAACGACGGCATGGCTGACGGCGCTGTACAGGCGCTTGACGCGGCCGGCATTTCACACGGCAAGGACGGCGATGTCATCATCATGGGCTTTGACTTTAACCGTTTCGCGCTGCGTAATGTGCAGGCCGGCATTTGGAATTATGACGGACAATGCAATCCGCGCCAGGCCTCCAAGATTTCCGAGTGGATTAAAACCTTGCAGGACGGCGGAGAAATCCCCAGCGGAACCGTATTCCTGGAGGAAATCGGTGTCGACTGCTACACCATCACGGAAGAAATCATTCTGAACATGGGCATCAACGAAGATCCGGGCAGGCTTGACTGATTCCATCCCGATTAGGTAAAATATAAAAGTCATCGCGGCGCGAGGTATCAGGCATACGGCCGGTGCCCGCGCCGCACCCTTATAGCCGTATACCGTCCGGCGCAGCGCATAGCCGCCAGTAAACTTACCGGGAGCGTTTTTCATGCAGAATGACATCGTGCTTCAAATGCGCGGCATCAATGTTTCCTTCCCCGGTGTAAAGGCTCTGCAAGATGCGGACTTTACGCTTAGGAGAGGTGAAGTTCACGCCTTGATGGGCGAGAATGGCGCGGGTAAATCCACCCTGATAAAAGTGCTGACCGGGGTTTATCAAAAAGATTCCGGTTCTATAGACATTAACGGGCAGAGAGTATCGTTTCGGTCGCCGCAAGAGGCGCAGGAAAACGGCGTAGGCACGGTTTATCAGGAAATCTCGCTTTGCCCCAATCTAACCGTCGCGGAAAACCTGTTTATCGGCCGCGAAAAAGGCGTGTTTGTATCTTGGCGCGAGCGAAACAAAAAGGCGGCGGAAATCTTAGCAAGCCTGGGCATTCCGGCTAGGCCGACCCAGCAGCTTAGCACCTGTTCATTGGCCATCCAGCAAATGATTGCCATCGCGCGCGCGATGGATATGCAGTGTAAGATTCTCATTTTTGATGAACCGACCTCCTCCTTGGATGAGGACGAAGTACAGAAGTTGTTTACGCTTATGCGGGATTTAAAGGGGCATGGCGTTGGCATCATCTTTGTTACGCATTTTCTGGACCAGGTTTACCAAATCAGCGACCGCATCACCGTGCTGCGGAACGGTGAGTTTATAGGAGAATATGAAGTAAAAACCTTGCCGCAGGTAGAGCTGATAGCCAAAATGATGGGAAAAGATTTAGACGACGCCGCTAAGATTAAAAGCCTGAAGCACGGCGCGGAAGACGGCGGCACGGCGGTGTACAAGGCTGAGGGGCTGGCCAGCTCTACGGGCATTAAACCCTATGACTTTAACATCCGGGCGGGCGAGGTTAACGGCTTTACGGGTTTGTTGGGTTCCGGGCGCAGTGAAAGCGTACGCGCGATATTTGCCGCCGACAGGGTAACGGGCGGGCTGGTAAGAGTAGGCGGCGTGAAGGTACGGATTAAAAAACCAAAGGACGCCATGCGTCACGGCATAGGCTACCTGCCGGAGGACCGAAAAGGGGACGGCTTAATCGCGGATCTGTCCGTACGGGAAAACATCATTTTGGCTTTGCAGACCATGAACGGGTTTTTTAAACCATTCCCCCTTAAAAAGGCGCAGGCTTTCGCGGACGAGTATATCAAGCTATTGGATATCAAGACCGCCTCGGCCGATACACCCGTGCGCTCATTATCGGGCGGAAACCAGCAAAAGGTTATTCTGGCGCGCTGGCTGCTGATTCATCCGAAATATTTAATTTTAGACGAGCCGACGCGCGGTATTGACGTGGGTACGAAGGTAGAAATTCAAAAACTGGTTTTAAAGCTGGCTTCCGAAGGGATGAGCGTCACTTTTATCTCATCTGAAATAGAAGAAATGATTCGTGTATGCGCGCGTCTCATTATTATGAAGGACCGCGGCATTGTAGGCGAACTCGGCGGAGAGGATATGACCCAAAGCAATATCATGCACACCATAGCCGGAGGAGGCCACGCATCATGAGGCGACTTGCCTTGAAAAAAGGAAGCCTTGCGTCCTATCAGCTTTTTCTGCCGCTTACCGTTCTGGCACTGCTGATTATCATTAATCTGTTCAAGGGCTTGGGTTACTTTACCATAACGCTTCGCAACGGGGTGTTTTACGGGAACATACCCAGCGTGCTTTACGGCGCAGCCGAGTTGGTCATCATTTCCATTGGCATGTCGCTGGTTACCTCCTCCTCCAGGGGGCAGGATATCAGCGTCGGGGTAAACGCGACCATTACCTCCAGCGTTTTTGCCTTGGTACTGCGGGAGCACCTCGCGCTGGGGCCGGAGAATGCCATCACCTGGGGTGTTGTGCTGTTGGCCTTGTTTATCAGTTGCCTGGTGGGCGTATGCT
>WRFT01000089.1 GCA_009776385.1 Clostridia bacterium | reverse complement strand
TCAACAGAATCATTCGAGTTGCTCATTGTACAGCCGGGTGAGCTTTCGGTCTGACCGAACACGATGGTAATCTCATCCATGTGCATCTTCTCCAGCACGTCCTGCATAACCTTTACCGGGCAGGGGCTGCCCGCCATAATGCCGGTACGCATATGCGAAAAGTCGGTTTGCGCGAAAAGCGCATGGTTCAGCATGGCAATAAACATGGTAGGAACGCCGTGAACCGCGGTGATCTTCTCTGACGTGATGGCCTCCAAGCCGAGCTTTGGGGAAAAGGAGGGAATGGGAACCATCGCGGCGCAATGGGTGACGGCGGCGGTCATGGCCAGCACCATACCGAAGCAATGAAACATGGGCACATGCAAAAGCAGCCGGTCAGCCGTTGAAAAATCCATACCGTCACCGATACATTTTCCGTTATTGACAATGTTGTAGTGGGACAGCATCACGCCCTTTGGGAATCCCGTCGTCCCGGAAGTGTATTGAATATTGCATACATCATGCTTATTAATCTGCTGGGCACGCCTGTACACTTCGCCGACGGGCGTGCGGTCGGCCAGTGCCATCACCTCGCCAAAGGTGCGGCAGCCTTTCTGCTGCGACTGACAGGTGATAATGTTTCTAAGAAACGGCAGTTTACGCAGGTGCAAAGGCTTCGTTTTATCCGCCGTTTCCAGCTCCGGGCATAGCGTTTTGATTATGGCGTTATAGTCGGAATCCTTACTGCCGTCCGATAACACCAGCGTATGCGTATCGCTTTGCCGCAGCAGGTACTCCGCCTCGTATATTTTATAGGCGGTGTTCACTGTTACCACAACGGCGCCAATCTTGACAGTCGCCCAAAAGGTGATAAACCATTCGGGAATATTACCGGCCCAAATAGCCACATGGTCCCCGGGTCTCACGCCCAAGGAGATGAGCGCGCGCGCGAAGGTATCCGCCTCATCGCGGAACTGTGCGTACGTCCGTTCATAATCCAGCGTCGTGTATTTAAAGGCCGTTTGGTCGGGGAACTCTTCCGCGCAGCGGTCCAAAATCTGCGGAAAGGTCAAATCCAGCATGGTTTCCTTCGGCCAAATATACCGGCCTGTCCCGCGCAGGCTGGTTTGCAGCCTGCCCGATTGCGGGCGTTGATCCGTGTACTGCGACATATAGTTCATAAAATGGGGGAACACGATGCCGGCCTCCTCCAGGTCCGGCATGTAGCGTTTTACCCATTCCAGTGATATATAGCCGTCATACTTCACCGAAGCCAGCGCGTCTATAAAAGACTTGACCGGTAAATCACCTTCGCCCATCAGTTTGTAGACGACCCGGCCTCCTTCCGTCACGGAATCCTTGATATGGGCGTGCTTGATATAAGCGCCGAGGTTTTGAATGGTAACATCCGCGGACTCGCCCTCAAAACGATAGGGATGATGCATATCCCACAGCGCGGCGACATTGTCCGATGCGGCTTGGGCCAGCAGGTCGCGCAGGCGCGCCGTGTCGGCGTAAACGCCGTTTGTTTCCAGCAGCAGCGTCACGTTTTTGGCTTCCGCTTCGGGTATCACCTCTTTGAGGCGCCGCAAAACAAGCGCATCGTCAACCTCCCCTTCGCGGTTCGCGTTCCGGTCCGCCAGTAAGCGGATATAGGGCGTTTGCAAACGCTCGGCCAAATCGATATACGCCAGAATATCCTGTCGGGTCCGCTCCCATTCCGCCTCGTCCGAAAGATCGCAGCCGGTCGCCAGGCAGGGTATATGAAGTTGCATCTTAGCAAGCGCCGCCAGGGTTTCCGGCAGTTCTTCCGCTCCGAACGGGTTGGCTTGGCCGGTAAACAGGTCCGCGCCGAATCCACGTATTTCGACGCCGGAAAAACCGAAATCCTTGGCCATGGAGCATACCTCGCTCCATGTAAAGTCCGGGCAGCCGATGGTGGAAAAGGAAAACTTCATGGTAACGCCCCCTCGTTTTGGTTTGGGAAGGCAAAGAAAAACGCCCTCGCCTCCCTTTGTCAAGAGACGAAAGCGTATGCTTGTCGCATGCCTCCGCGGTACCACTCTTGTTGGCGTAAAACGCCCTTCTCACCGGCATCTTGCAATGCCTTCCCCTGTAACGGAGGGATCCGTTCCTGTCTACTCCGCCTAAGCGTTTCAACCGGCAGCTCCGGGGCCAGTATCAGTTCCCACCGCGATGCCTCGCACCAACCGGCAACTCTCTTCAGCGGGATGGGGGAACCTTTTCTCCTCCTCATCGCCTGTGATGGCGATACTACCAAACTGCCGCGCGATTGTCAAGCGTTGGGTATCGCAGCGTGTCGCAACGCATATAGTGCTTCTATCGGGTAAAACAACATAAGACATGTAACCTTTCCTGTAATGACAGAACGATATACCGTGACCTTCATTCATTACCCTTATAAATATGAAAAATATATAATGAGCATATAAATATATAATGTGTTTTGTATGAACATTATGCAAAACATCATAATATAACGTGGAATATCATACTATACTACAGAATATTTTTTGTTTTTACGAAATGTTTCAAGATATATAAGTATTGACATTATCTGTAAACAAGCGTAATATCTGGTCGAGATGCATGTGATGTATGTATCAGGTGTAACCATTCATGTAACTTTTAAAATGCAAAATGGTGGTAAGGAACTTAAACGGCTTAAAGTCGTCCCTTTGCGGTTATGCTGAGGGAAAACAAGGGAGGTAAATACAAATGAGAGGCAACCTGTTTGCAAAGCTGGTATCTGTCGCCATCGCGCTTGCGATGTTGGTGTCACTGGCGGCCGTTTCGCTGGCGGAAAGCGGCGAAGAAGAACCGGTAAGTAAGGTCTTCATCGTCAGCTTTAACATGAACCGCTACATAAAGCACGTGGAAACGGAAGCCGGCGCGCTCGTCAAGAAACCGGATAAAGCGCCGGAAAGGGAAGGATATGTCTTTTCCTACTGGTTCGTAAAGGGCGATCCGCATCAGGAGCCTTACGATTTCAATCTTCCGGTAACCGGTTCCTTAAAGCTGGAACCTCTCTATTTGCTGCTGGCTCCTGCCGCCGATCCGCATGAGGAAGACGATATAATAGGAGAAGAGCCGGGTGAAGAGGGCATAGAAGGCGATCCGGAAGCGCCGCCCGACCCGCTTGACGATCCCGAGCCGGAAGATCTGGAGCTTGACGATCCCCCGGCCGATCCAAACCCTGAAAGCCCAACGGATGATCCCGGGCCCGATAATCCGCCGGACAATCCGGACCCGGCCGATCCCGCTCCCGATGACCCTGAACCCGAAGACCCCGTTGCCGACGATCCCGATGATGACGAGGACGATGTGGGCGATGAACCGGAAATAGCGGAGCAAGCCCCCCTGCCCGAGCGTTTCATCCGTATTTGGACAGACGCGCCCGGTGAGGTTGAGGAAGGATATCCCATCACCCTTCAATGTGAACTGACTGGTTACCTGGATTGCATTCTGTCGCTCCGCTGGCAATACAGCACGGACAGCGGCGTAACCTGGCAGGACGCCGTTGGCGGTACGGCTTACAGTTATATTTATCCCGCCAGCGTGGAAATGTCCCGGTGTTTATGGCGTCTATCCGTCACCGTCATGGAGGAACCGTAGATATAAGCTGATACGCCCCGCCCGTAAAAGGCGGGGCGGCGATTTATTTTAAATGGAACTCCGCACGATAATATTCCAATCAATATGGAAAGAAGGGTGTTACAATGAAGTTCTCGCGTAGAAAATTAGGGGCGCTTATCTGCGCTGTTATGATGCTGACACAATTTGCCGCGCCGGTTGTGGGAACGGAGTATTCCCCGATAACGGTCATGCCTACCACGATTAAAATTGATAACGGCGCCGACGACGAGTTTGAGTTTTATAAAATCACTTTCGAGTTAAACAATGGCGCGTCCGATATTATACAATGGGTAGAGGTATCGGAAGATGGAAATACCATGGCGGAAATTAGCCTCCCGCAGGACCCCACGCCGCCGGTCAATAAGCTTTTTGACGGCTGGTATTTAAAGGGCGGAGGCAAATTCAACCCTTCCACGAGCTTAATTGATGATATAATCCTGGAAGCGCGTTATAAGGATGCGGAAATGATCACGGTCACCGTAAACTATTGGATTGGCGATCCGGGCAATCACGATGATGAGCCCTTATGGGTAACAACAAGGTCGTATCCTGTTGGTTCCGATATGGAAGAGGAAATTATATCACCCTTATACGAGGGGAAAGTGGCTAATCCGCATATCATCAGTTACAAAGTGTCGGATCTTTCAGGGGACACAACGTATGATGTCTATTACGGAACCACAAACACAACCTATACGTTACAGTATCTGTTTGAGGAACTGGATGGATCATATGTAACGAACTCCGCTTATAAGGACGACAAGGATTACGATGGATATATCGGTCAAGTCGTTGCCGCGCCAATGTATGACGGCAGCACGCCCGGTTTTACGTTTGAAACTTCCGAGCCGATAGTGCTTGAAGAAGATGAAGCCGCAAACATCGCCGTGGCGAAGTACTCGCGCAACACAAATCAAATTATCTACAACGCCAACGAGGGGACGCCGATCGGCGCCAGCATTGCCCTCTATGGGGCGTCGGTTACACTGCCAAGCAAGACGAGTACAGGCTTCACCTTCGCCGGCTGGTATAGTAACGAGAACTTAGTCGACGGCTTTGTAGGCGCGGCTGGGGCTGTGATTCCCATGCCCATTGAGCATACGACGCAATTATATGCCAAGTGGACGGGTTTATCGGTTAATTACACGGTAATATGCTGGTTGGAAAAAGCGAATCTCGGAAATGTTGAACTTAAAACAGATAATATTGATCAATGGCAGTTCGTTCAACAGATTATCGGTTGGACCGGTACGGCGGGATTACCGATTACCGCTGTTCCGTCAGGCGGCGGACCTTTGGCCATTCCGACAAACTTAACCGCCAGTCAGGTCAATGGTGCGACGGGTAACGGAGCAAACACGAATGTCGCGTCACGTTCTGCTTTTACGCCGATTTTAGCGCTTGAAGGTGACGGTTCAAGTGTGTTAAATGTTTACTTTACGCGTATCGAGTTTACGTATATCTTTAATATTGGCTCACCTACCGGTACAGCCCCGTTATCCTTCAGATTTAAAGCGGGCATGGGGCCCAATACGAATTTGTACAGCGGAACCGGTTATAGTTTTACCGCTAAGTATGAGGATGATATCAGCAGGAAATGGCCGAGCAGCCACAATGCTGATTTCTACACCAATGCTAACGGGACGCCTGCTGCCACGCCTTCTAATCAATTCAGAGGCTGGAACGGCGGCAGCAGCTTACTGGCTGGTAATACCACATGCGTATCTCATCGCTGGACTTTAACCGCCGATTTATTACCCCAATCGGGTACAAGCGTAATTATACCGGCTGCTAAGGGAAGTACAGTCACGGCGACGGTCAACTACTGGGTGCAGCCTATCCCGGGGGAGACACCCTTTGATCCTTATGGTTCTACGGTTAAAACGGGAACGAACGCCGGTTATTGGCTGCACAGCGCTTCACAAACCATATCGATGCAAGGTTCTGTTAATCTTGCCGCGAAAGCGCTTGAAGGTTTTTCACGAGAGGAGCAGTCCAGCGCTGTTACAAACGGAGCAGTTATCAATTTCTACTATACCCGCAATAACTACACCCTTTCGTTTAACACGATGGGCGCGACTGTCGCGAACACCAGCGCGAATATAACGGCCTTACCCGCGGCACAAACCGTTCCGTTTGAAAGGCAGTTGACGACATTAAATCCCTCCGCCTGGAATAGCGATACAACGAAAACGGAAAACGGCGTCACCTATTACTTCATGGGCTGGTATACAAACGCTGAATGTTTAGGAACAGCGTTTAACTTTAACGTCGAACGCATGCCCGCTAAGAACCTAACGTTATTTGCTAAATGGGAGCCTAAGGAGGTTTCTGTTTATGTATACTTTAACAGTGAAGATGAAACGGATGATCATTTTCTCGTGCTTGTCGGCAATAAAATTGATTTAAATGAGCACGAGGAAATCCGCAATCCGCAACGAACAGGTTACATCTTCGGGGGATGGTTTAAAGATGAAGCATGTACGGTTCCGTTTGCCATTGGCCAGCCGTTGGATGGAGAGACCACTATTTACGCCAAATGGATACCGGTGCCGACGCAATATACCATCAAATATGTTCAAGTTGAAATCAGGTATGATGGAAACGGGGATCCCGTATATGTTGACGGAAAACCTGTTATAGAGAAAACTATTGGGGAAGTACACGCTCCTCATATTGAGTCCGGTACCGCCGGTCAACCAGTGACGGCGCATGCCCTGCATATTGGCGCGCTGCGCCCGCTGCAGCAAACAATGTCTATCGTCTTGGCGGAAGGCGAAAACGAAATCATATTCTATTATGTCGGGCTTCGTGTAGTAAAATATACCGTTCATTACCAAAAAAAAGTAGGCGGCGAATGGGTAGACTTTACTGAAGAGGACTATGCTCCCAAAACATTTGACAGTAAATTAGAGGAAATGCGCGTGGTGGTCTATCCGATTTCTATCCCGGGCTATTACGCGGATCCGGTTGCCTACGAACACGAGCTGTTGCTTTCTGACGATCAAAGCGTAAACCATATTTACATCCATTATTACCCACACGATTCTATACCGTATATAGTAGAGCACTGGTATTGGGATGATGACGAAGGTGACTATGTCTACGGCTTAACCACTGATGAAGAATTTGCCGTTAAACTGGGTGAAACGATAGTGATTCCAAGCGGTATTCGCGAATGCGAGTATAACGAAAACATTTACGTTTATGAAAAACAGGAACCGCTTGGTTATACGGCGATAGCATCCGATCTCGACAGCACCATTACTATTAAACTGTTCTATCTACCGAATATGGTAACGGTTATCTATGATCCGGGTATCGCGGGCGATTGGAATGCGGAAGACGAAACGTATACCGTAGGGCACGGCAGCGCGCGCCCGGCTTTTGGCGTCGATCCCTACACCGATCATAAACCCGGATACCGTTTCCTTGGATGGGATAAACCACTGGTCGATCCGGTAACGGAGGATGTTATCTATACGGCACAGTGGATAGAGCTTGTATCCATCAGCGGAACAAAGACGTGGGTAGACGGCGGGAAGACGCATGACAATGCCATTGACTTGACGCTAACTCTTGAACGGAGGGTCAAAAACGCGCAGCCGCCGGCGGCATGGGCTCCGTTGACTACGGGATACACATGGTCTGACGATGCCCCCGATACTTTTACATTTGACGAAGTGGATAAGTTTAATGCAGACGGTGATGAATATGAGTACCGTGTCATTGAGTCTGAGGTACAGTACTATGTAACCGACTATAATGACGATGAAATCATAAACAAACTAGCTGAATTAACCATTGTCAAGAACGCCGATGATGAAATAACATACGGAGTTGGGGATACGATTGAGTATGTCGTCACGGTTACAAATACCGGAGTTGTTCCGCTTTACAATGTGTTCGTGAGAGATTCCTTCCCCAAGGGACTTGCTGTAGATTTTGAACGTAGTACTGATATGTTAGCAGCGCATGACGTAAATACCGGTATAATTACGTT
>WRFT01000088.1 GCA_009776385.1 Clostridia bacterium | reverse complement strand
GACAGCGGCGAACACAAGGCCCGTGGCACAGGGTACCGCGCCGTACAGCATGGAACCGGTAAACCCCATGTTGTCAACGCCCATAGCGGCCATACCAAGCCCAGTCAACAACCCGAGCAGACCGTTTATAATTAACGCCGCAACCATCGCGGCATGCAAGTTGGCCATACGGCCGACCGGCAGGGAACGCACGAGTTCGGCGCGGCCCTTCTCCTCATCGGCGCGGGTGTGGCGTATCATCAAAAAGATATTCATTATACATACGGCTATCAGGTACCAAAGCAGCGTCATGCCCGTGTACATCGCGCCTTGGGTATAGTTGTCCGCGCCGTAAACCGGCCCCATCATGGCGACCATTACGGGATTATCCAGCGTTACCGCAAATTGGACCCTTGCCTCGGCGTCAAACATGCCGGCCATGACGGGCGCAAGCACAGCCGAGAAGATAACAAGGATGAGCACCCAAACCGTTGAAAGGGCCATTTCGCGTTTGAGTATAAACCGGATGAGCTTACCGGTTTGGTAAAAGTTTCCGCGCAAGGTCATGCACCGCCCTTCGCGTTGTAATGGCGCATGAATAAATCCTCCAATGCGGGCGGGGCGCTTTCCAGTTTTGTGATGCCGTATTTCGCGATAGTAAGAATGACACCGCCGAGTGCATCGGAGTCCACTTGGAAGGAAAGCCCGTCTTGATGCTGGGTAATGCCGTGAACGCCGATGATCTTCGCCAACCCCTCTATCGGTTTTTCGGTTTGGATGGTCATGGTGACCCGCGTGAGGTGGCGCATTTCGGCAAGCGTACCTGTTTGGACGAGGACGCCCTCGCGGATGATGGCAATCCTGTCACATAGCTTCTCCACCTCGGACAGGATATGGCTGGACAGGAAAATCCCCTTTCCGGCCTTTTTCAATTCAAGGATATATGCCTGAAAAACTTGATCCATCAGCGGGTCAAGCCCGCTGGTCGGTTCGTCGAGCAGGTACAGGTCCGCGTCGGAAGCCAGCGCGGCGACAAGCGCCACCTTCTGCCGGTTTCCCTTGGAATAGGTACGGCACTTCTTGGACGGGTCCAGGTTAAAGTCATTCAGCAGTTTTTCGCGCCGCGGCCCATTGCGGTTTCCGCGCAGGCTGACAAACAGGTCGATGACTTCTCCGCCCGTCAAATTCGGCCAAAGGTTCACGTCGCCCGGCACATAGGCGATTCGTTTGTGTATCTGTACCGCTTCTTTCCACGCGTCCATCCCAAATATCTTCGCGCTGCCTGCCGTTGCTTGCAGGATGCCCAGCAGCACACGGATGGTTGTCGTCTTGCCCGCCCCGTTAGGGCCGATGAATCCGAAGACCTCGCCTTCATTTACCCTCAAGTTAACACCGCTAAGGGCTGTAACCTTGCCGAACCGCTTGGTAAGCCCAATGGTTTCCAAACCCAATACCGCCATGGTGAATCCTCCTGTTTATTAGGTGATAGTTTTAAAGGTGTGCGGAAACGCATAAACCGATTCGTACTTATATAATATAACATATTATAATGGATGGGTTGAGGGGTGTGTATATAAAATGAAACGTGACAGGCCGTTTTGCAACATGGGTTGCCGAGGGGTAATATATTAATGATATGTGTAAATACCATGGCATATGTCATCGCGAGCGCAGCTTTTAGCCGCGAGCCACGTGAGTGGCGTGGCGGTCAGCGATCCGGCGTTCCTACATTCTTCGTCATCGCGAGCCACCGAAGGTGGCGTGGCGATCCAGCGTCTCCCCGTCCTCTTTCGCGTATTTCGCGGTTAAAACGTTCCCTTCCCCATCATCGCGAACCACGTGAGTGATGTGGCGGCGCGGCAATCCGGGAGAGATGCGGCCGCTTCCTGTGTCCCATTTACGAGCGGCCTTGTGGGTTCACTTGATAACTTCGATGAGGTGTTTAGCCGCTTTTATAGCATCATCCCAAAGAACATCAGCGGCATAACTAAATTTTTGACGGTAATTATTCCAAAGAGCAACCAGTACCTTGCTTTCGGATATCTCTGCTAATATTTGGTCTGCTTCCGGCAAAAGCGAGATAGAGCCGCGTTGTTCGCCAGTGTTGGTAAAGGCTTTTTTAGCGTGGCATTGTCGATTTTATGTTCTTGCGAGTTGGTCAGAATGAAAATATCGTGAAAGTCCCTCATACGAGTGTTGGCCGTGCCGCGTACCAGCAGTGTCTCTATTTTTTCGGCCAGTACCGTTTCTATGTTATAAGCGAGGATAGGTATTACGCGCTCTTCAAGTAATAATTGGAACAAATAGGATACTTCATATGGTGTTATCATATCGCCGATGGACAAGTCTATTCTAAGCGGTGTATACATGGTTTCAAGCATTGTATCCGGCAGAACACGTATGCCGGGATAATTCGCCTCATCCATAATCGGAGTCACGCTCTTAATTTGAAAGATATGCCGTCATCAATTTGTATTTCGATAATTTCCTCGACTATCTTTTTTACACTGATATCGTCCATCGGTAGATTTTTGAGCGTTGCATCCATATCCATTGTAGAACGGTTATCCAATCCGACCATAGCGGTAATAAGGGTACCGCCTTTTAGAATGAAATTGTTTCTGTAGCGCGAGAGCGAGAGCCGTTCCAAAAACCGCTCCATTACGTATTTACGGATAATAACCTGTGCCCTTGCGCTATCTCCTTTAGAGAGATTACGGACAAGGGCTTTGAGTTGCCTTGATGTATAAATCATGATAAAAGCACCTCTAAATACTGACGAACGAATTTTTCTACTGAGAACAGTTTGGCGTAACGCATAAGTTGTGGAATGTTCTTTTCCTTTAACTGAATATATGCTTTTAACGCTTCCTGCAATACTTGAATTTCAATGTGGCGGCGGCTTCGGAATAAATCGCAAAGTGTTCGTTCGGCGTTATAAGCCCTTACCATATGTCCTGATGACGAGCGTGTCTCAATCATACCCGTATCAAACAGCGTATCCTTGATTTTATACACTTTAATACCCTCTCGGGATAAACCCGTCGCATTCGTCCCCGTTTTAAACGTAACGGAAAAGGGTGCCGGTTCACGGTTGGCCAGATGAATAAGATAGAGCGCCGTCTCATGGGAAAACACCGCTTCCGGGTATCTGGCCTGAATAACGTAGATTCCGTCTTCCCAAGCGTCTTGCGACATATACAAGCCGTGAGCGATACGCTCAAGCCCTTGCTTTCGTACAAAACTTCCAAGAACAACCCTTGAGATGCCTCTTGCCGCAACATCTGCTGTTTTTAAATACCCATTATTCTCTTGAAGTAAACCTAATAATTTTTCCGTATTGGTCATAATGAACACCTTTACTTTCGTGCCCATATTGTACTTCATATGAGCGTGAAAGTAAAGAATACGGAATACGCATTAGCGATGCGGAAAAGAAACCGTCTTAACATGGAATGGTATAAGGTAACGCTGAATCGCCGCGCTCCGCTCGCGAAGACGGAGCTAAGATGTCACTATATCTCATCAATCTGTTATCCTTGGTGTCTCCTAACCCCTACCCCCTCCTTACTCCCCCCCTCCTTCCCGTCCCACCTCGTTTGACACCCTTTCCCTTTTCCGATATAATGACGCCACAGCAGCATAGACGGATAGCGCGACGCTGCGGCTCAAAGCCGGGCGCGCGTATATTATGCGCCTATACCGCTCGTTGAAAGGGGGAAGCATCGATGCCGGAAGGGATGAACGAAAAGGGTAAAGGGGTATTGACGCAGGAGGGTTTAAAAAGACTGCAGGCGCAGCTTGAATATTTTGTATCCGTCCGCCGAAACGAAATCGCCGACCAAATAGCCGTCGCGCGCGGCTTTGGCGATTTGAGTGAAAACGCGGAATACGATGAGGCTAAAAAAGAGCAAGCCAAGCTGGAAGAGGAAATCAACCGGCTGGAAAACACCATTCGCAACGCCGTCGTGCTGTCGGATGAGGATATTACCACCGACCGCGTGAATGTCGGAACGGTGGTGCAAGTTCAAAACTGTGACAGCGGCGATGTGGTGGAATATGCCATCGTCGGGGCGCAGGAGGCGGCGCCGTATGAGAACAGAATTTCCAACGAAAGCCCGGTAGGCGCGGCGCTGATTGGCGCGGAAACGGGGCAGGTGCTTCAGGTGGCCGTCCCCGCCGGCATACTCACCATAAAGGTGCTGTCTATCGGCAAGCAAGCCTGACCCATTAGAAAGGAGAACCCGTATGGCCTGTTCCCCGGAGGAATGCAACGCCGTTGACAGAAGCGAACAAGAGCAGATAAGGCTTAAAAAGCTGCAAGATTTGATGGCGGAAGGGCAAAGCCCCTACGCGGTGACGCGTTTCCCGGTTTCGCATCGCAGCGGGGAGATAACCGCGTATTACGAAGCGCTGGCTGGGCGGGAGGTATCTGTGGCCGGCCGTATCATCGGCAGGCGCGTGATGGGAAAGGCCTCCTTCGCGCATTTACTGGACGGGCAGGGGCCCATCCAAATATATATTAAAAACGATGATGTCGGCCAAGAAACTTACGAGCGCTTTAAGGCGTATGACCTGGGTGATATTCTGGGCGTGACGGGCACGGTTTTTACCACCCGGACGGGTGAGGTCAGCGTGCATGTGCATGCCTTAACGCTGCTTGCCAAATGCCTAAAGCCCCTTCCTGAAAAGTTTCACGGCCTGCAGGATACGGATCTAAGGTATCGTCAGCGGTATCTGGACATGATTGTCAACCCGGGAGTCCGTGATGTTTTTATTACAAGAAGCCGCGTGCTGTCCGCTGTCCGCGCTTTTTTGGACGGGCGGGGGTTTATAGAAGTGGACACACCCGTGTTGCATCCGCAGGAAACGGGCGCGGCGGCGCGTTCGTTTGTCACGCGCCATAACGCGCTGGATATGCCGATGTATTTACGCATCGAAACGGAACTGTACCTAAAAAGGCTGATTGTAGGCGGGTTTGAAAAAGTATATGAGGTAGGCCGCATCTTCCGAAACGAAGGCATGGATGCCTTGCATAACCCGGAGTTCACAACGGTGGAAACGTATCAGGCCTATGCGGATTACCGGGATGTCATGGACATGGTGGAGCAGCTTTTTGAGTATGTGGCCCTAAAGGTTTTAGGAACGACACGTATTATTTGCAAGGAGCGCGAACTCAATCTTCAATCGCCCTGGCCGCGCATGACGATGGCCGAGGCTGTAAGGATGCATTGCGGGGAAGATTTTGGCGCTTGGCAGTCCGACGCCGACGCGCGCGCCGCCTGCCGGGCAAAGGGCGTTCAGGTGGAAGCGGCCGCGTGCCGGGGCGAGTGCCTCAGCGCGTTGTTTGAAGCCTTTGCGGAGGAAAAGCTCATTCAGCCCGTTTTTATAACAGACTATCCGGTGGCCATCTCTCCGCTGGCCAAGCGAAAGGCCGATGACCCGGAATTGACGGAACGCTTCGAGTTTTTCATCGACGGGCATGAGATGGGCAACGCCTTTTCCGAATTAAACGATCCCGCCGACCAGCGCGGCCGGTTTGAAAAGCAGGCGGCGCTGCGAAAAGCCCAGGGGTTGGACACCGAACCGGATGAGGATTTTTTAACCGCGTTGGAATACGGCATGCCGCCCACGGGCGGGCTCGGCTTTGGCATAGACAGGCTCGTGATGCTGCTGACGGATTCCCCATCCATACGCGATGTGTTACTGTTCCCCACGATGAAGCCGATAAAGAGGGGATGAAAATGACTAGAACACCCTTAACCAAAGACCGCGTCAGGCATCATTTTCATTACGGATGGTGGAAGTATGTACTGGTGTCGGTAGGTATTTTGGTCGGCTTAAACCTGTTTTTTACCATGACGCGCTATCAGGCTCCCAAGGAGGCGCGTATAGACCTGTATCTTTGCGCTTCCGGCGCGGACCAAGAGGCGCTGCAGGCCTATCTTGACAAGGCGCATCAAGAAATTCTGCCGGAGTTGGAAGAGATTAATTGCCTGGTAATGATGACCAACGACGGCGCCGATCCATACGCCGTCATGCAGCTGAGCACCTTCATCATGGCGGGGGAAGGCACGATATATATGCTGTCGGCGGAGGATTTCCGCAATTACGCGTCCCAAGGCGGCATGGTTAATTTAGATCCGTATATCGCCTCCGGCGCGCTGAATACCGGTGATATCGACCTTCAAAAAGGAACCGTCACGCACCGTGAGGAAGAGGAAGGGCCGTCTCAAACCCATGTGTACGGTATTCCGGCGGACGGCATGTTTGGCTTGTGGGATTTTAACGTGGATAACCGCGGCATGGTGTTTTGCGTGACGGTAGCGGGCAGGAATGACGATAACGCCGTCAAGCTGCTGGATTATATGATAAAGACGCTCACCATGCCCATGCCGGAGCTTGTACCCGGGTCTTAGGGGTTTTAGTTTGTTAGTGTCTTGTAGTCATATATATTTAACAGCTTTATTAATTTTACATTTCCCGGATGGATTGTTTCATGCCACTGGATAAATGGATTTCGGTTTCTTTGCAATATTTTTATTTGCGTTTCCATTTTAGCTTTATCTACAAGCAGTGTATGGGCTTCCGTTGTTAAGTACTCCGGGGACCCGACAGATTTCCACCATTCAAAGGCGCTGCCGTAGTCCTCATTTATTTCCGTGCTTTGATAGGGTATGCATGGAGCGGTTACCCCGTTAAGAACCAGCTTTAGATCCCAACTCGTCGGATTATCCGATCCGGGCTCAGTATAATTGTAAAGTAAAATACAAATAACACCGGACGCGTCATCGTATGTTGTTAAAATGCCTCGTTCCGGTGAATAGTACTCCTTTTCTACCACCAGTTCATATCCGTTTAGCTCATTAAGCAGCAAGAAAGCGTTAAAACTGCTTTTAGGAATGGAATTGACGTTAAAAAGGCCGTAACCGCCATGAAAGGGGGTGAAATGAAAACCGCATTCCTCATATATATCCGACAAATTCCAGTACAGCGATCCATCAATGACATCCTTTAGTTCGTTGATAATTTTAACAATAAACGCGGCGTTATTTCTTTCATCATGATTAAAGCTTAGCGGCCCGGCACTGGAGTTCCACTCTCCCATAATCAGTGGTAGGTTTTTAAGAGAAGACGCGCGCATTTTTTGTTTTACATTGGTAAAAAGCGAAAGCATGATACTTGAATGCCGTAATTCCACATCCCCCGAATCACTGTTAATAAAGTCAATGTCACTGGGGTAAGCATGCGTACTGATAAAGTCACAGGGTAAAGGTTGATACATGCTCAAAGAGCTACCTTTCTCGATATGGGTGATAAAGGCATCAATCCATTCGCATTTGCTCGTTGCCGGGCCTCCAACCCGAAGCTCTTTGCAAACGCTTTTTATCGCTAAAACCGTATGGTCATAGATGGTAAAGTAATCAAGGATATCTCCGTGCAAAAACTCCAAATCCGGTTCGTTCCATACTTCAAAGAACCAATTTTTAACACAGTCCATACCATATCTGTCAAGGCAATGGCATATGATTTCTTTTATCAGCAGAACCCACCGTTCAAAGGAGTAAGGTACGGACGTGTTGGCTTTGTAATGGGTTAGCGTTGTATCACCGCTTTTAAGTTCAGGAGGACATAAACTGATTTCAAAAAACGGGAGTAAACCGGAACCGATAATTCT
>WRFT01000087.1 GCA_009776385.1 Clostridia bacterium | reverse complement strand
TCTTCGGGCGTAAACTTAACGGCATTGGATAAAAGGTTGGTAATAACCTGCGCTAGCCGCTGGTCGTCGCCGATGAGTATTCGCGGGATGTCCTTGTCAATATGGATGTAAAAATTCTGCTGGCGCTCGTCCATGCGCAGATTGATTACGTTAGCAACCCTTTGCAGCATCTTCTCAAAGTCAAAACTGATGGGCGATAAATCAAACTTATCCGCTTCGATTTTAGATATATCAAGTATGTCGTTTATAACACCCAGAAGGTGTTTGGAGGCTCCGTCTATCTTGTCAAACGCGTCATATGCTTTTTGAATGTCCTGAGCTTTTTTACCGAGCGTCGTCATGCCGATGATGGCGTTCATGGGCGTGCGTATTTCATGGCTCATCGTGCTTAAGAAAGAACTTTTAGCCTTGTTGGCCGCTTCCGCCTCTATGCGCTGCCGTTCGGTATCAAGAATGATGTTCTTTGTTTCGGTGATATCTACCAATGCGCCTGCCGTACGGATCGCTTTTCCCTCGCTGTCGCGGATGGTTTCGCCGGAGGTGCGGAAATAGGTATAGTCGCCGTCTTTTTTAAGCAGCCGGTACTCCACATTATAAGGGGTGTGCCCGGTCTTATCCTTCAGGTGATTCTTTAAAGCCTTAAGCGTTTCTTCTTTATCTTCAGGATGCAAAAGATCCGTCCAACTGCCCATGACACTGGGAAAATCATTTTCATCATGGTATCCCAGCATCTGCCGGAATTCATTGGAATAAATAAACGGATTCATCGGGTTAAGGGGATCCTTAGGCGCCACTTCCATATCCCATAAACCGATTTTTGCAGCTTTAACCATTAGATTCAGCTTTGCCAGTTGGAGTTCGTTTAAGTTACGCGCTAAGATAAGCTCTGTTTCCCGCTGACGTATTTCGGTTATATCATTCAGGTAACCCATCGTGATGAGGCTGTTTTTATAGGGAATTTTTCTAAACTCCACATCTAGGTTCCGCATTGTTCCGCTTACAATCATCTCGATACCGAATTTTCTTAGCCCCTGCTTCGCGGCGGTTATAAGCCTCTCTATCATCATGGTGGAAGCCCATTCATTCGATCGGAAATCCGGCATGATATTGCGGCTCCGCTTGGCCAACGCGCTAAACATATCTTCTTTTGAGGCAAACCCCATAAACAGGAGGGCGGTGGGATTGCACTCTATGACATTAAAATCATCGTCAAACAGGATGGTCATCTGCGGATTTGACTCAATTATCTGCCGCATCAAATCATCCGCTTCCCGCTGCCTTTGCGTTACGGGCGTTTGCGGCGTTTCGGAAGCGCTGTTGTCATGTACCGCGTTCATGCCTTCTTGTGATGTATCAATACAGTTGTTTGCGTTACCGTCGGGGGTGCTCAACGCCGAGTCCCTTTCAGGCTCGCCCTTCATCCTCTCCTTCATAGCATCCCTCCAATGCGCTGTTTTTGCGTCACATCTGTATCGCATTCCGACTGCGCTGCCTACTGCAAAGCACCGCCATACGGACCTATCGTTAAACACATAAATGAAGATCCCACATTTAATGAAAGCAATTATATCATTCATTATAACGCAAATCTATACATTTTTCCCTTTCTTCAGTTTTTTTGCTCAACCCTTTTTTACTATGCCCGATGCCCGCAGAATAAAACCGTTCCGCTCTAGTGACTTTTGTAAGTAAACGTGGTAAAATAAAATTTGTGTTTAAAATTTCTTTTTATAAAGTAGGGGAGTAGGTTTGATGGAAAACAGCAGGTATAAAGCCCCGGCGGCGGATAAGGCTATTTCGATACTGGAGACGATGGCGGGTAAAAAAGAAAATCATACCGTTACCGAGTTAGCCAACGGATTACGTATATCCACCAACTCGGTTTTTCGCATTCTAAAGGAATTGGAAAGCAGGCAATACGTTAAGCGTGATGCCGTAAACAGCTCCTATAAACTAACCGGCAAGCTGTATTTCCTTGGCAACTCCCTGAAAAGCCGTTTCTCGCTTGTTAATGAAACCGCCGACGCCATGCGTGTGGTTCGAGATCAAACGATGGAAACGGTTATTCTAACGATACTAACACCCGATATGCTGACATTGTTAGTAGAACAGGTAGAAAGCCCCTTCCCGATTAAGTTTTCGGCGAGCATCGGGAATACCTATGACTCATACAGCACCGCCACGGGGAAATGTATGCTGGCCTTCTCTGGCGATGCCGTCATCAAGCGATATCTTGATGGGGTTAAGCTGGAACCCAAAACCTTGAACACAATCACATCGAAAAAAGAAATGTACAAAGAGCTGACGGCCATAAAAGAAAACGGCGTGGCGTATGATAATGAAGAGTCCGTACTGGGATTAAAATGCATTGCCTGCCCGATTATATCATCGCTCGGCAAGTTAGAGGGGGCAGTTGGTATCTCGGGCGCGTCATTCCGTATGACAAACGAAACGATTCCCTTATTTACGGGCATTCTAAAAAAGGAATGCTCGTACGTCTCAAATCGGCTCTCCTGATTCGCCAAACAAGCTTGCCGATAAAGTGAGGTTGTGATGAAAATGCCGGAAATGACACATAGGGAACGCGTGCTTGCCGCGATCAACCATCAGCCTACCGACAGGGTGCCTTTGGATTATTGGGGCGTGGAAGAGTTTACCGCCAAGCTGATGAACCATTACGGCGTGAAAGACTATCCGGCGCTGGTAAAGGCAATGGACCTGGACTGCATCATGGGGGTATGGGCGCCGCTTATAAAAGCGGGGCGCAAGGGCGAATGGGATATTCAAATGAGGCAAGTCCCTTTACCGGATGGTTCCGGCGTGTATGAAGAACCGGTCTGCCATCCCATCGGCGGGTATGAAACCATAGATGAAATAGAAACGCATTACGAGTGGCCCACAACCGATATGTTCGACTACTCCAATGTGCTAAAGCAATGCCGGGCGTATCACAGTGACGGGTACGCCGTGAGCGGCGGGTACATCTCCCTGACGTATTTTTATGAAATGCTGCGGGGTACGGAGCAAATGCTGTTAGACTTCGCGAGCGATCCGGAATTGGCGGATTATGTGCTTTATAAAATCAATGAGTTTGCCGCTGCCCATACGAAAAAAATACTGGAAGCCGGCGAGGGGCTCATTGACATGACACAGGTCACGGATGATTTTGGCTGCCAGTCCGGGCTGCTGATGAGTGAAACAATGATTGAACGGTATCTGGGTAAATACTATGATTCTAACATCGCGCAGGCACGGGCATACGGCGCGCATGTGTACCATCATGACGATGGGGCTGTCGCCGGGCTGGTGCCGTGGATTGTAGGTAAGGGATGCGAAATACTCAATCCCTTGCAATGGCATTTACCCGGCTGGGATTTACATCAGCTGAAGGCGGAGTTTAGCTCTCGATTATGCTTTCACGGGGGAATCGATAATCAGCTTGTTTTACCCTTTCAAGGTGTTCAAGAGGTTCAAGCGGAGGTCAGGGCTTGCATTGACGCGTTGTACAGTGATAACACGGGTTACATATTAGCCCCCTGTCATAATGTTCAGGCCATCACGCCCGTTGAAAACGTCGTGGCGATGTATCAATACGCCAAAACCTATGGGACAGCTAAATAAAACTGTACCGGGGTGCGCCGTCGTACAGGCATGAGTTCGTCCTCCGTGTCACATGGCAGCCTGGTTAGTAGGATGGAATAATAATGATTTTCCCTTTTGGATGCCCTGTTTCGGTGTGCCGTAGCGCTTCGGCGGTTTCGGTCAGCGGGTAACGGCTGTCTATAAAGGCGCGTATCTGCCCCGTTTCAACAAGCTTGTTTATCTCCAACAACGCATTGCCGTCTTTGTTATTCGCCATGCATAATCTGATTGTTTTACCGTCGTGTTTCCTCGCAAAACCATAGTGAAGCGCATGTCCGAGAGTCGAAAACCCGATAACAATGCATCTGCCGCCCGTCTTCAAAGCACGGCGATAATCTTTTACCTTCAATGAGGCGGCTACGTCAAGTATAATGTCGTATTGCCTATCAACGGTTAAGACAGGACCTTTCTTATAGTCGATAACCGTGTCGGCTCCCAGTGAACGCACAAAATCGACGCTTCCCGTACTGCACACGCCTGTTACGTCAGCGCCTAAGGCTTTGGCAATTTGAACTGCGAAGGATCCGACGCCGCCCGAAGCACCGTTGATGAGTATGCTTTCTCCTTGCGCCGCACAGGCTTGGCGCAACCCTTGCAATGCCGTGACGGATGCCATGGGTAATGCTGACGCTTCCTCAAAGGAAAGCGCGGTTGATTTATACGCAAGTACCGACTCTTTTGCGCAGACGTATTCGGCGAAACCGCCCGCCGCGAGCCCGCTTTTTCCGCAGGATTCCAGACAACCGAATACTTCGTCACCGATCTTGAATTTTGATGTACCGTTACCGGCATCCGTTATAATTCCGGCAATGTCCGCGCCCGGTATCTTGTTTTTCGGTTTAAACAACCCCGACAATCCCCGCGTGAAGAACGGTTTTGCCCGCAGCAAATGCCAGTCATAAGCGTTTACCGACGCGGCTTTAATTTGTATGAGCACCTCGCCGTCTTTCGGCGATGGTTTTTCAACTTCCGAAACGTTTATCACTTCGGGAGAACCGTAGTGATGATAGACTGCCGCTTTCATTTGTTCATTATCCCTTCAATCTTACATTCAAATACTTCCCCGATGGGCACGCCGAACGCGTATGCAATCCTAAAGGCAAGTTCCAATGACGGCAGGTATTTTCCCGCTTCCAAAGCGATGATGGTTTGCCGGGAGACGCTCGACTTTTCCGCCAACTCCACTTGTGTCATTTCATCGGCGAAAAAACGGAGCCTGCGAATGTTGTTGGTGATGGTGAATTTTGGATCGCTGCCCGCGTTATTATCCATTGCGAACACCCCGTTCATGGAAGAATACCCCCGCGCACCCCTCGGCAAGCGAACCTACAGCGGAAGAACCGACGACGATATGCAAGGCAATAACGACCGGCGCGCCGCCCGCAAGCGTGAACAGAGCGGCCATTAAACCGAACCCGGCGCAAATATATCCGATTTGCAGTGTTTTAAGCTGAATCAGCTTATCCCGTTCATCCTCCTTCATGGAAGCGTTGATGATTTTCTTTGTCTTCTCGCCGTCTTTGTCATTTTCTTTTACCGCGATGCCGACCGCGTAAATAACATGGAACAATATTTGTATAACGATTTGCGCGCCAATGCCGATACCGATAAAGACGAGCATCAGCTTTGCCCATGCCGCAATATCTTCCGGCGCGGGAACATCCCCCGCGCGGACAGTGATGATGTACGCGGCTATCGTCAGCACCCCCGCCGCCATGCTGATGATGTTCTTCTTGCTGTTGTAAGTCATTTGACATGCCTCCTTTTTATGGTGTACCGGAATGAACAAATAGTAATATAAAACATAGTAAATGTCAAGTATAACATACAAAAAGAATAAATAAATTTACATATATCAATGACGATGCATGGCGGTGGCAGGCCTTGGACCTGTTGGCGAAACAGTGGCGCGTCAGTCGCGCTCGATAAACCACTGGTCGTCCAGGCCGTGAAAGAGCTTGCGTATGATGGACCGCTCATGGAAACTGACGCGAATCACATAGCATACCCCCTGCCCGCCCGCCTTGAGAGCCGGCGCTTTCATATGGCGTACGACGCGGTCGATGGAAACGCTCAACCCCTCCTCAGTCCTAAAGGAGAGCGGCGTCACGTCGCCCTGAAGGGAATATTCGGCGATGACGGAAACGGGCACCTTATGCGTGTTCTTGGGCGCGGGGGTAAAGGGGGATGCCGGCATAGCTTAACCTCCTCTGAAAAAGGCGTCGGGATGCGCGGTGTGCTGCTCCTTGGGGTTGACGGCGGACAGCACCCCGTTGGTAAGCGAGCGCCCGCGGCGGACGCAGTGGTGGCCGAAACGCGCGCGCAAGCTTTCGGCGGCGCGGGCAAGGGTTTCCTCGCGTGCCCGTCCGCGCGCAATCCCCAGCCAATCGTCTTGGACGGGCGCGTCGTCCGGCACAAGCAGCGTGCAGGATATACCCATGGAGCGCAGGGGAAGCCGCCCGCTGTAGCGCTGGGTGAACAGCTTGGCCGCCTCGCCGTGTATCTGGGAAAAGAGATTGGTCGCCAACGGAAGGGAGCGTTGACAGGAGGCGCACACCAAATCTGTTCCGCGCACAAGCAGCGAGACGCAGCGCGCCTTGCAGCCGGCGGCCATCAGGCGCGCCGAGACGCTTTCGGCGAGGATGGATAGCAGGCATAGCGCGTCCTCCGGTGTGGCGATATCCATGGGCGGCGTCGCCGAGTGGCCGATTGATTTAGGCAGACAGGCATGTTCCGTGGGACGTACGGGCATGTCATCCATGCCCCCGGCAAAGGATTGCAGTGTGTTACCGGTCTTGCCGAAATGGGAACACAACAAGTCACTGTCCATTCGGGATAAGTCGGCCAGGGTTCGTACATTCATGCGCAGTAATTTTCGGCGGGTAGCCGGGCCGATAAACAGCAGCGCCGATACGGGAAGGCTGCCGGCCATCTCGCGGAAAAGATCGGGATGCAGCATGGTAACCGCGTCCGGCTTGCGCATGTCGGAAGCCAGTTTGGCCAATGCCTTGCTTGCCGCGACGCCGATGGAAACGGTAAGCCCCAGTTCGCGCTTGACGCGCAGGCGCAGTTCCTCCGCGGCGCGGCGCGCGTCCTCGAAGGTGCGGCCGGGGGCGGATAGGTCTATCCACGCCTCGTCCAGCCCGTAGGGCTCCACCCGGTCGGAATAGGCGCGGAAAAGGCGCCGCAGCGCGTCCGAGAAATAGTGAAACAGCGGATAATCGGGCGGCAGTACGTTCAGTTGCGGGCAGAGCTGCCGTGCCATCCAAATGGCCATGCCAACCTTCACCCCCGCCGCCTTGGCTTCCGGAGTGGCCGACAGAATGATGCCGTGCCGCTCCCGCGGGTCGCCTGCCGCGGCCACGGGGCGCGCGCGGAGATCCGGATGACGGCAGATGAGGCAGGACGCGTAGAAGGAATTGGCATCGACGTGAAGAATGAGACGCATATAAGACACCACGCAAACAAATGTTCGTATGCTGTAGTATAATATGCGAACAAATGTTTGTCAAGTGTCTTTTATGCGCAGCGAAGACGTGTGCCATGGGATTCACTTTTTAATTAATGTGTACCTCTCGTCACGTCTTCGCGAGCCGCCATGGGCGGCGTGGCGATCCAGGGTTTCCTTTTCGCGTATTTCGTGTATTTCATGGTTAAATCGTTCCCTTCCCGCCATCGCGATCCGTGAGTGTAATGTTTCCTCGGCACGTCTTCGCGAGCGCAGCGTGGCGATCCGGCGTTTCTTACCTTGTCATTATAATCTGTTTAAAAACGTTATAATAAATGTTGAAAACTGGATCGCCACGCCACTCACGTGGCTCGCGAAGACGTATATGATGGGCAGTTATATATCTCATTAATGTGTTATCCTCAGCACGTCATCGCGAGCCGCGAGTGTAGTGTTTCCTCGGCATGTCATTGCGAGCGCAGCGCGGCGATCCGGCGTTTCTTACCTTGTCATTATAATCTGTATAAAAAACGTCATAAAGAATGTTGAAAACTGGATCGCCACGCCACTCACGTGGCTCGCGAAGACGTATATGATGGGCAGTTATATATCTCATTAATGTGTTATCCTC
>WRFT01000086.1 GCA_009776385.1 Clostridia bacterium | reverse complement strand
TTTCCTTCCGACATACATGAGATGCTCTGAATAGTTTAAAAGGTCTTCCCGTTCCCAAACGGCAACGCTTAAGTCAAGCCACATGCCTGTCACCTCGCGGCTCTGCCCCATGATGTTCATTTCACAAGGAGCCATTACCCCTTCCTGCCCGAAGTAATGCATTTTTTCAAGCGGGAACCGTTCCATAAAGGGCAACACCTCTCTTGAGTCGATAAAAAACGCCTTGGTAAAGGCATCGCCCGCGTAACTTTGACCCGCTATGACTTTTTGAATAAATTCTACACCACCGGTATCCGCCGACATATCGGGCGCGTATTTCATGTAGTATATTATACCCGCGAAAGCGTTGATAAAAGAGACATACATGATTCCGCCGGGCTTGAGCAGCCGCAAGGCGGCATTGACGGCAATTACCCTGTCCGGCTCCTCCAACAGATGGTACATCGGCCCCATGAGCAGAACATGATCAAAAAGGCCCTCAGCCAATGTATCCGCTTCCCGCGCGTCGCCCGTTACGGTCTTGATAGAAAGCCCCTGCTCGGCCGCGCGCCGTGAGGCGAACTTTGTGTTTTCGCCTGACAAATCAAGCAGCGTTACCCCGCAGCCTTTCTCAGCCAGATACAGCGAATAGCGTCCCGGCCCGCCGCCGATATCCAGCACCGTATCGCCCGGTTGAATATAGCGGTCCAGCATACGGCAGGTTAGTAAAAACTCCGGCCTGTCCGCAATGCGGTTCCATTCTTTGTCAACGGAGGCGTTATAATAATCCTGAATGATTTTCGTCGTTTGATCCATTGTTCATTCCGCCTTCCCATTGCATTATCCCGGTGTTCACGACATTTGCCTGTCCAGCGCCATCGCGCTGATGAGCAGCCGCTCGCTTTTGTTGTTTAAAAGCTTTTGGGTCCAGTCCGTCAACCCCATGTCGCCTATCTCGACTCGGTTGCCGCCGACATCGGCATAAAGCGTGGCTTGCAATCCTTTATAATAGGCCGTTTCGCTTTTTTGCTCGCCGGATAAAATGTGAATACCGGTCCCATTTGCTTTGACCGCCTCGGTGACACGGTAAAAGAAGCCGTCCGGGTCTTTATATCCCCCTCTGCGGTGAAAGGACACGGATAACGCGGAACCCTGCTTCCGCATCCAGTAATCACTGTAAAACCGCAGATGGAACAAGAACGCTTCTATTTCAAACGCGTAGGAGCTGCGGCTTTTGCCCGCGCTCACCATCGTATAGATGCCGAAATGCGGCAGCATGCCCGTACCGAATTCCGATTGATAACGTATATGCCGATGGGTGGCGCAAAGGTGGACGGGCGCATCGGCATGGTTAATCGTCCCCTCCTTGATGCCTGCCGCCGCATGCAACGCCAGCATATTGGTGGCGTCCGACACCATTTCAAGGTTGCGGGTCGCGGATATCATTTTATTTTGACTGACGGCGCCAAAAACGGAACAGCACCCAAACAGGGATGCGGGAGACAGGATGACACTGCGTACCCCTCTTTCCCGGGCAGCCAGCAGCATATCCAGTTCCAATCGGCGGTATTGTACGGCGTCACATTCGGCAGGCTTCGCGTAACCGTTTTGTGCGTACAACTGAAGCATATCACCGGGGGATATTTTTGCGGCTCGCATGGCATACAGCTCGGTCATCAGCGAGTTGAAATCAGACGGCGATAAGGCGTTAGCCAGCTTATCCGCCAAAGCGGGGATATTCAGCTTTCGCTCTATTCGGTTGATTATCTTTTGTCCTATGCTTTTATACATCGGTTAACACCCGCCTTTTAATAATATAAAACAAAAAACAGCGAAGGTTCCGCTTGTTCCTTAGCCGCTTTATAATGGAAATAACAATGGAAATCAAGTGTTCATTTAAAAGTGTTTACAAAATCTCATCCAAAGTTTACTATAACACCCATGTGTTATTGCTAATTTGCCTCCCCCTGACAGGTTTGTTCAGCGGGTAATCGGCAGGATTGCGGTAAACTACCGGGATGACGGCTAATCACCACCCATATGCCTACATCACTATTCGGGCGAAACGCCTTGTTAGCAGGCAGGATGTTGGAACGATCATCCCTATACGAAATGGAGTGGTTTCATGAAACCTTCACCATGGTTGAGAACGCTTGCGTTTACCCTTTGTATGATGCTCCTTGTCTCTGTGTTTCCCGGCGCGTTAGCCGCAACGAAGGCTAAGACTGCCGAAGAACTGGGGTATCTTCCCCCGGAAGAGCTTTTAGCCGAGGATGGGCAGACAATCATCTTTAACGATCCGTGGGTACAAGATGCGTTGGAACAGTCTTATCCTCATCTCATGCAAGAGGACGGAAGTTTTTTAAAGGACTCCTTGAAGGAGGTCACCTACCTCTACATCGGCGTAAAGCTTAGTGACGATTTATGGGCAGCTGTCGGAGAAGCTTGGGAGGCTGCCCATTCTCAGGAAGGCTTCACAGCGGAAACCGAGAGCGTCGACCTAAGCGTACTGCAGTTTTGTACGCAGCTTGATTTTCTTGTGATTATCGCTCAAAAAGTTGAGTCTTTAAATGCTTTTACGCAAAGCAAGGCCAAGTATCAGAATCTAACTTTTTTAGGCGGCAACGGCTTGAACCTGGACGCTTGTTCTTCTATTACCAATTTGGATTCTCTTCAGTTGGTATCCTGCCGGGTACAAAGCTATGAGCCTTTAGTGAAATGCAAAAAGCTAAGTCAGCTGACTCTGGCCGGAAAAGACATAACGGATATCGGCTTTGTGGCGAGTATTCCTAAGCTGAATTATATTGACCTTCAAAATGCTCCCAATGCGGACTTGACCCCGCTGCTCACGAAAAAAGGCATCAGCGGGATGGCTTTGGATATGAAGGGCGCGACGGAAGAGGATATCCGCTGGCAGCTATTGTCTAAATGTAAGGCTCAGATCAATCTTAACAACTGCGATGAGATTACAACGGAAATTGTGGAGAAATACTTATCTAAGAACACTTCGATGAGTTTGCATTATACCGAAAAACCGGACCAGCCGGTGGATTTTTCAGCGCTAAAAGGGGCCAAGAGCTTAACCTTTCTAAGCTTCAGCACGGCAAACATACTAGACCTATCCTTCCTGGACGGACATCCCAAACTCATCTATTTATACCTATGGAACTCCAGCGTGAATGACGCAGGTGATATTTTCACCGCTCCCAAAATGCAAACCTTATTTGTGGGTAATGATAGTATAATAGCGCATTGGGGAATGTTTGAGAAGCCTGCGAACGCGAAAAAGCTCACCGAAGTGGTCATAGAAAACACCGGCCTGACTGATCTTTCTTTTGTGAACGGCCTATCGCTTAAATACCTTTGGCTGAATGGCAATGAAATTTCGGATATTTCGCCGCTTGCCAACGCGAAGAAAATTGAGAAACTGTCGTTATCGAACAACCCGATTACAGACTTTACCCCGCTTACGGATGTCAAGGGCCTTAAACTGGTGCAGCACAACAGCCCCGAGGCCATGCCGGATCTGAAGAAGGTGAATATCGTAGAAGGGGAAGAAGGGAACTGGGCTTATTAACCGGTATTTTATCTGTTGAAATTTCTATTGTTTTAAAGTTCCCGCGTGCTTGACATGACCGGTAAGACCTCCTAGAATGACAATCATTCCGGAAAGTTTTTAAGCGGCTAAGAGGGAGCGTCTTATGGCGGTTAAGTATGTTTTTGTCACCGGCGGGGTCGTTTCATCGTTAGGAAAGGGCATAACGGCGGCCTCTCTCGGAAGGCTGCTGAAGGCTCGCGGGCTGAAGGTGTCCATGCAAAAAATGGACCCGTATTACAATGTGGAGCCGGGCCTGCTTTCACCCTTACAGCACGGCGAGGCCTTTATTACCGCCGACGGCGTAGCCGCGGATTTAGATTTAGGGCATTATGAGCGCTTCATCGATGACAACCTGCGCGGGGAAGCCAGCGTCACCACAGGTAAGGTGCTAAAAAGCATTATGGACGCGGAACTGCAGGGGCAGTATAAGGGCGGCACCATTCAAGTCATCCCGCATGTCACCAACGAAATTAAAAAACGCATTCGCCAATCGGCCGTCAACAGCGGTTCCGATATCGCCATTATAGAAATAGGCGGCACGGTGGGGGACATGGAATCCGCGCCGTACCTGGAGGCCATTCGCCAATTCGGCAGTGATATCGGACGCGGAAACTGCTGCTATATCCATGTGACGCTTCTGCCGTATGTCAGTGTCGCTATGGAGCTGAAAACCAAGCCGACGCAGCATTCCGTCAAGGATTTACGATCCATCGGTATCCAGCCTGATATCATTGTATGCAGGTCACAATATCCCATCCAAAGTGATGCGAAAGAAAAAATCGCCCTTTTCTGCAGCGTCAAACGCGGCCATGTGGTGCAAAACCACGATGTGTCCGCGTTGTATGAGGTGCCCCTGATGCTGGAGAAAGAGGGCCTGGCCGACATCGTCTTAGGCGTGCTTCACATGAAGAAGCGCGTACCGGATCTGACCGGTTGGCAGCAAATGGTAAACGATTACCTTGCGCCGAAAGGGAAGCTGAAGGTGGCGCTGGTCGGCAAATACGTCGCCTTGCATGACGCGTACCTGTCCGTCGCGGAGGCATTGACACATGCCGGTATCGCGCATCGTCAAAGCTTGGAAATGACCTGGATTGCCTCTGACGACCTGACGGAATCGAACGCGGGCAAACTGCTGGCCCGCCATGACGCCATTATTGTTCCCGGCGGATACGGCGACCGCGGCGCGGAAGGCATTATCACGGCGCTGCGTTACGCCCGAACCCATAAAGTGCCGCTACTGGCAATCGGTTTCGGTATGCAGTTGGCTGTCGTGGAAGCTTGCCGAAATCTGCTGGGTTTGACGGACGCAAACTCTACGGAGGTGGCTCCCGATTGCCGGGATAAGGTTATCCGTATTCCCCCGGAACGCGTTTGTGATAATGACAGCCGCGGCGCTTCGCGCATGGGCGGTTATGCTATTAAGCTGGTCGACGGCCTCGCGATGCGCGCGTATGGCACAGACCAAATTAACGAGCGGCACGGTAACCGTTACGAAGTGGAAAACAGCTATGTGGCGCCTTTGGAGAAAAAAGGCTTCATCGTCACGGGCAGGTGCGTGGAGGCGGATTATCCGGAAATATTTGAGTACCAAAAACATCCTTATTATTTGGCCGTCATCTTCCATCCCGAGTACCAATCCCGTCCCAACAAGCCGCACCCCTTGTTTTTAGGGCTCATCGGCGCGGCGAAGGCACGCAAAGACGCCGCAGAGGCCAAGACAACTTCCGGCTCATCACGGCGGTCAAAGGCGTGACGGGCGTATCATTCTATGACGTCAACCAGCCTGTTCAACTCATCCAAGAGGGCTGTCAAATCCGTCTGATGCTGAAGGGTGGCTTGACCGGTTTGTCTGCCCCTTTCGTATTTATCCAAAATCTCGGTCGCGGCCGTAAACACACCCCGCGAAATAAGTTCCTTCCCGATCAAATCCGAATACTGGCCCACAAGCGCGTCGGCAGTATGCAGATGCTGGCGTATCTTGCCCAACACGCTTTCCGTGGCCGATCCGCCCGTGCGGGAGAGATTATTCAGTTGAGCGAACGCGGCGTTCGTTTCGGAACGGAGTTTTTGGACAACATTTTCTTGGTACTGCCCGCGGAACGCGGTGGCGCCGGAATAGAGTGCTATAAAGGTGACAACCGCGATAAAAAGAAGCAGTATCACAAGCTGTGTCAAGCGGTTTCGTCTGCGTGAATAGGATGCGTTATGAAGCGAGGACATACGATTGTACATAACTTGCTCCTTTATATATGGTAGGTTGGCGGGTAGTATAAAATAACGGGGTAAGCGGGTCTCCCCGCCTAAATTATACCATAACGGACGGTGTCGGTAAATAAATTCGCGCAAGATGCGTGTGCCTGCGGAAAGGAATGGGATGATGTATGGCTGAGAGGAACGAAGCGTTCGGTTCTTATGTTTTTTCAGATAGGGTGATGCGCGAACGGCTGCCGGAGGATGTGTACAGGCGGCTGCGTGAGACGGTAGAAGAAGGAACGCCGCTGGACTCCGAATCCGCGGAGGTCATCGCCGGGGCGATGAAGGACTGGGCTATTGAACGGGGCGCTACCCATTATACCCACTGGTTTTCTCCGATGAACGGGCAGACAGCCGAGAAGCATGAGGCGTTCGTCTCCCCCATGCAGGACGGAACGGTCATCTTCGAGTTCACCGGCAAGGCACTGGCACGGGGCGAAACGGACGCGTCCAGTTTTCCGTCGGGCGGCTTGCGCGCCACGTTCGAGGCGCGGGGATACACCGCTTGGGACTGCGTGTCGCCCGCCTTTATCCGCAAGGATCCGGGTGGGGTGATTGCCCTGTGTATTCCAACCGTTTTCTCGGGTTTCAACGGAGAGGCGCTGGATACGCGCATACCTCTTGTACGAAGCATGACGGCGCTCAATCGCGCCGCCCTGCGAGTGTTACGGGCATTGGGCGATACATCGGTTCGCCGTGTGCTGCCGTATGTGGGTTTGGAACAGGAGTACTTCCTTATCGACAGGCAGCTTTATAAAGAGCGCCGGGATCTTATCTATACAGGCCGGACATTGTTTGGCGCAAAGCCTCCGAAAGGCCAGGAAATGGATGATCAGTATTACGCGGCAATCCGTCAAAGGGTGTCCGGGTTCATGGCGGAATTAAATGACGAACTATGGCGGTTGGGCGTTCCGGCCAAGACCCAGCATAATGAGGCGGCGCCCGCCCAGCACGAGGTGGCGGTGGTTTATGATAGCGCCGTGGCGGCATGTGACCAAAACCATCTAACCATGATGCTGCTGCGTAAGGTAGCGGCCCGGCGGGGGCTGGCATGCCTGCTGCATGAAAAACCTTTCGCGGGTTTTTCCGGTTCCGGTAAGCATATTAACTGGTCTTTAGGCACGGAATCCGGGAAGAACCTGTTAGATCCGGGCAAAGACCCGCCGGCAAACGAACGCTTTATGTTATTCTTCATGGCGGCGGTCGCCGGTTTTCATCAGTACGCGGACTTGCTGCGCGTCGCCTGCGCGGGCTTAAGCAATGATTATCGGCTGGGCGGCCTGGAGGCCCCGACACCCGTTATTTCCGTGTTTATCGGCCCTGCTTTGCATAACCTGCTTATCCGGGCTGCCGGGCGTGACGACCTTTCCGTAACCCAAGGGGAGGCGGGTTTGAAAAATGACGCGCATCACGGCGCCTCCGGCTGCGATTCCGACCGTAACCGCACTTCCGCCATCGCCTTTACCGGCAATAAGTTCGAGTTCCGTATGCCCGGCGCGTCCCAAAGCGGCAGTTGGATCAGCGCCATGATGAATACCGTCGTCGCCGATCGCCTGTCGGCGATAGCCTCCCGCTTGGAGGCGGCCGATGATGTCAAGGCCGAAAGCCGCGCCGTTATCGGGGATTTGTTAGAAAAACATGGCGCCGTGCTATTCGACGGGGACAGTTATTCGGCATCCTGGATGCCTGAAGCCATCCGCCGCGGCCTTCCCTGCCTTCCCTCCACAACGGACGCGATACCCGTTTTGGAGCGGGAAAGCACGATAGCAGTTCTCACGCAGACAGGTGTTCTTTCCCGCACGGAAATTGAGAGCCGTATCGCCGTGCATTGGGACACCTATATCAAACGCCTGCGTATCGAGGCGCAGACGCTGCTGGACATTCAATCCAAGCAAATTTTACCTGCCGCGCTTGCCTACAGGGCACGATGCGCCCGCGAGGTATACGATACCGA
>WRFT01000085.1 GCA_009776385.1 Clostridia bacterium | reverse complement strand
GGTTATCATCTGATTTTGATTTGTTAATCGCCATAGGCGTCCACTCGATGGCCGGTACCCGTTATGGCTGTATGAACCATACCTTGTCCATCGACACGATTATGAACATTTGGATAAACGGTGTCGTTGTGGGTGAACTCGGTATTTGGGCCGCGGCTGCCGGCCATTACGGTGTTCCCATCGGGATGCTTTCGGGCGATTACTGGGCGGTGGAGGAAGCAAAGACCTTGCTTGGGCATGTGATTGGTGTACCGGTTAAAAAGGGAATCAACCGGTATACGGCTGAATGCTATAACCTCGACGAATCGCGTCAACAGATTAAAGAAGCTGCACGAATGGCTGTCGCGATGCGACATACCTTTAAGCCCTATATCCTGACACCACCGGTAGAAGTTAAAATTGAATATACGAACACCTTTCACGCTGACAAAGCGGAAATGGGCGGTGCGGAGAGATTAAATGGCAGAACGGTGCGTCATACAGGCAATGATTTTCCGTCGGTTTACGCCCGTTTTAGTTAGTGCATAACAAATTATATTTATGATTAAGGGAGGAAACCCCAATGGCTGAAAAAATAAAACGTTATGCCATCGCATGTCCCACGAGTATGGGTATCCGTTTAACACCCGTGAACCGTGAAAGTGTTCATTTAAGCAAGCAGCATATCATGCAAGCCACCAGCGCGGAAAGCAACGTGTTGAATGTCTCTGCTTCTCTGGGTTGTACCTGCTTGGCACTGACCAAGTTCGTTGAGGGGAGCCCCATATCCGCATTCATTCAATCCGAACTGCGTGCTCGCAATATCCATTATGAGGGATTGAGCATCCCCCAAGAAGGACCATGGGGCTATCGCCATCAGATTAATATTGCGGATTCCGGTTTTGGTTCGCGCGGGCCGCGCGTTTGGAATGATCGCGCCGGCGAGGTGGGCCGAACGCTTTCAATGCAAGATTTTGATATTGACCGTATTTTCGCAGAGGAGGGCGTCGGCATTCTGCATATCTCCGGACTTGTTGCGGCGCTATCTCCCGAAACATCTGCTTTTTGCACGTCACTGGCTCAAAAAGCCAAGTCATACGGCACATTAATAAGCTTTGATGTCAATCACCGAGCGTCTTTTTGGAAGAACCGCGAAGAGGAACTGGAACGCGTCTTTCACGAACTCGCTTTATTATCCGATATTTTAGTGGGTAATGAGGAAGACTTTCAGCTTACGCTCCGCTTAAAGGGCCCGGATATCGGCGGAAAAGGGTTGAGCGGTCAGATAGAAGGCTTTAAAGGCTTGATAAGCGAGGCGTCTTCAGCCTATCCTCACATTCAATATTACGCCAATACCCTCCGCCAAGTTATACATACCAATGAGCATTTATGGGGTGCTATGCTCTTTACAAGTGGTCAATGGTATATAGAAGAACCCCGTCCTATTCATGTACTGGACCGTATAGGCGGTGGGGATGGGTTTACCAGCGGCTTGTTATACGGAATCCATAAGGGCATGAAACCGGAGGTATGTTTAAAACTCGGCTGGGCATCGGGGGTGCTGGCAGTGAGCACGTTCAACGACTACGCGAGCCCTGTTGATGAAGAAGAACTCATGCGAATTTACGATGGTAACGCGCGTGTAAAGCGTTAATGGGAGAAATTATGAGTATTAAAGCGGATATTGGTTTCATTGGGTTGGCTGTCATGGGTGAAAACTTGGTTATGAATATCGAGTCTCACGGCTTTGCTGTAGCCGTTTACAACCGGACATTAGAGAAGGTGGACGCATTTACAACCGGCAGAGCTAGGGGTAAACACATCATCGGTTGTCATACTTTGGTTGATTTTACCAACTCTTTAAAAACTCCGCGGAAAGTCATGCTGATGGTAAAGGCGGGACAAGCGGTTGATGATTACATCGAAGCCTTGCTGCCTATTCTTGAATACGGCGATATCATTATAGACGGTGGCAACAGCCATTTTTCCGATACCATCAGGCGTACGACATATGTTGAATCAAAGGGACTTTTATACATAGGCGTAGGCGTCTCAGGAGGAGAGGAGGGCGCGTTAACCGGCCCATCCATGATGCCGGGCGGTTCTTCGAAGGCGTGGCCTTTCGTGAAACCCATCTTCCGAGCCATATGCGCGAAAGTATACGACGAACCATGCTGCGATTGGATAGGCGATGACGGCGCCGGTCATTTTGTAAAGATGATCCATAACGGTATCGAGTACGGTGACATGCAACTTATTTGCGAAGCATACCACTTCATGCGGGATGGGTTAAAGATGAATCCGGATGAAATGGGCGCCGTTTTCGGCCAATGGAATATGGGAGAGCTAGACAGCTACCTGATTGGGATTACGCGTGATATTTTATGCTATAAGGATGAAGACGCCGCACCCCTCGTTGATAAAATACTCGATACAGCCGGACAAAAAGGCACCGGTAAATGGACGGGTATCTCTGCATTTGAAGAGGGCGTTCCGTTGACACTCATCGGTGAGGCAGTATTCAGCCGATGTCTTTCTGCCATGAAGGATGAACGCACGCGTATGGCAGACCTTTACCCAAAAGATCCCATTGCAATAAGCGAAGATAAAGCAGCTATGATTGACGCTATTGGCCGCGCATTATACGCCAGCAAAATTATATCTTACACACAGGGATACGCACTCATGCAAGCCGCCGCAAAGACCTATGGATGGAAACTCCATTACGGCGGTATCGCACTCCTCTGGCGCGGCGGATGCATTATTCGAAGTGTGTTTTTAAGCAGGATCAAAGAGGCTTTCGAGCTGTCACCCACCCTTGAAAACCTACTGATGGATCCTTATTTTAGCCAAGCCATACGCGAGCGTTTACCGGCATGGCGGAACATTGTAGCGCTTGCATCACTAAACGGGCTACCCGTACCGGCTATGAGCAGTGCCCTTCATTACTTTGACAGTTATACCACCCGCGATTTGCCCGCGAACCTCCTACAGGCGCAGCGTGACTATTTCGGCGCCCATACCTATGAACGCCGGGATGCGCCCAGAGGCGTTTTTTTTCATACTAACTGGACAGGTTTGGGAGGCAGCACCGCCGCTTCTACCTACACCCTGTAGGAAACCATTCATCGCCGAGAGGAGAACCTATGGATTTATGTTTGCGGTCGGATAGACCGCACGGGTTATCGGATGCGGAACTAGAATCAGGGCTCATCCGGTTACTTGAAAAATACTCCGTGAAAAAAGTGCTTATCATCCCCCCCGACTATACACGCATTTACAGTAATGCGGGTTTCATTACCCACGTTTGTTACCGCTGTTTCACAGGCGCGGGCGCACGAGTGGACATCCTGCCCGCGCTGGGTACGCATGTCCCCATGACATCGGATGAGATAAACGATATGTATCACGGAATCCCATTAGAATGTTTCATTGAGCATCATTGGCGATCGGATGTGATAAAGCTTGGCAGCATTCCCGCCTCGTACATGTCGGATATTACGCAAGGCCTGTGGACAGAATCGGTGTCGGTTCAAGTTAACAAGCTCGTTTTGGATGAGTCGTACGATTTAATTATATCTGTCGGCCAAGTACTGCCGCATGAAGTCGTGGGTATGGCAAATCACGCGAAGAACTTATTCGTTGGGGTTGGCGGTGCGGACATGATTAACAAAAGCCATATGGTTGGCGCGCTTTTCGGTATGGAACGCATGATGGGACGCGATCATACGCCCGTACGCGCCATGTTCGACTACGCATATGAAACGTTCTTAAAGCAGCGGCCTGTTTTATTTATGTTAACAGTTGCTTCCGCTCCCGACGGGATCATCGCTACGCATGGTTTGTTTTGCGGCCGGGAAAGAGATACATTGGAAGCCGCCGTAAAGTTATCACAGGAGAAGAATATTACTTACATTGATGCAGGTATCCAAAAATGTGTCGTGTATTTGAATCCCGATGAGTTTAAAAGCACATGGATCGGTAATAAAGCGATTTACCGCACGCGTATGGCTATCGCCGATGGGGGCGAGCTTATTGTGCTGGCTCCGGGAGTGCAGCGTTTTGGTGAGGATAAATTAGTAGACTCACTCATCCGAAAATACGGTTATCGCGGAAAGCAAACCATACTCGATGCGTTTCGCCATACGGAAAGCGAAGACCTTCGCGCAAATATGAGCGCCGCCGCGCATCTCGTTCACGGCTCGACGGATGGTCGTTTTTCTGTCACCTATGCCGTGCAGAACATATCGCAGGATGCCATCGAATCAGTAGGCTTCCAAGCCGCCTGTTATCATGCGCTGGCCTCTCAATACCCTCCCGATAAACTTTCATATGGCATAAACATATTGCCTGATGGTGAGGTGATATACTATATACCAAACCCCGCGCTCGGATTATGGGTTCAACGCGGTGTAACCATATAAAGAAACAAACGATTACCATAATTTATACCCAACTATGAAAGGGGGATTACCCATGATAAACGTTGCGATTATCGGTACCGGAGCCATCAGCGGCATATACCTGCAGAACATCCATGATATTTTCAAGGATGTCCGCATTATCGGCGTATGCGACATGGTACCCGAACGCGCACGCGCGGCACAGGCATCCTATCATATCCCGAAGCTGTACCCTTCTATGCATGAGGCGTTCGCGGATCCCGAAGTGCAAGTAGTCCTCAATTTGACGCGCCCATATGAACATTTCGATGTGACGAAAGCGGCGCTTGAAGCAGGCAAGCACGTATACAGTGAAAAACCGCTTGCAGCCGATTTTGAGGAAGGAAAAGCTTTAACGGAACTAGCCGTACGCAACCAGCTCCGTTTAGGCGGCGCACCGGATACATTCATGGGAGCAGGCATACAATCCTGCCGTAAACTCATTGATGATGGTTGGATAGGTGAGCCTATCGGCGCGGCATGCTTTATGATTTGCCGAGGCCACGAAACATGGCATCCCGATCCGGAGTTTTACTATAAGAGGGGCGGAGGTCCCATGTTGGATATGGGGCCGTACTATATCACTGCAATCATCAACTTGTTAGGCGGCATCTCCGGTGTTTCCGGAGTCGTACGTAAAAACTTTCAAGAACGTATTATCACCAGTCAACCGCATTACGGCGAAACAATAAAGGTTGATGTGCCTACGCATATCCATGGTATTATTCACTTCGACTCCGGTATTACCGGTAGTATTTTAACCACTTTCGATGTTCACTACGCTCCGCGCAATCAACCTCGATTTGAGGTGTACGGCAGCAAAGGAACACTCATCGTTCCGGATCCTAATACATTTGGCGGTCCGCTGTTCCTCTTTAGGCCCGAAGATCAAATTACGGAAAAAGCTGTCGATTACGGATTGATGGGACATGCAACCGGTATGGAGGGGTATAAGAGCATTCCCTTAATGTTCTCCTATGCTGCTAACAGCCGCGGGCTTGGTTTAGCGGATATGTGCCGCGCCTTAGAAACGGGCAGACCGATGCGTCCGGATTGGACGCAGACACTGCATGTACTGGAAATATTAACTGCCTTTGAAAAAAGCAGCGAACAAAAGGCGTACCTGCCCTTGCAAACACATTATACACGCTCCGCCCCTATGACAAACCATACGCTATACAGATACCTTGATTGATCGTTATGTATTATTATCTATTCGACAAAGTCGAATGAAATATCTTCTATAATAACCGTGTCGCCTTCTTTAGCGCCGGCTTCGGTGAGCGCGTCAACCACACCTGTTTGTCTTAGCTTCTTTTGAAACCAGTTGAGGCTTTCATGGTCAGCAAAATTGACACTGGCTATTAAATGCCTCATCGAAGGTCCATCCACGGTATAAGCGCCTTGTTTGTGTGAAACATTGAAACCCGACGGCCTTGGCGTAAGGATGGTTTGCGGTATTTGCGTTTCCGTCTCTCGCATGGGACACGATGGTAGTATATCCATCACACTGTCAATTACCTGTGCAATCCCCGTTCGTGCCAGACAGGAGACAGGCAGTGCGAGTATACCTTGCGGTTGCAAAAGCTTGTTCATTCTTTCCGCGTTTGCCTGCGCACCTTCTAAATCCATTTTATTCATGATAACAATCTGCGGTACCTGTACCAGTTGACGGTATTTAGACAATTCATGATTAATCTTTATATAATCTTCCACCGGGTCTCTGGCTTCCGAGCCCGATATATCCACCACATGTAAGATCAGACGTGTTCTTTCGATATGGCGCAGGAAGTTTATTCCTAATCCCACACCTTCTGAAGCGCCTTCCACTAAACCGGGGATATCGGCAACGACAATGTCTTGCTCCCGATAACGCAGAATACCCAGATTAGGCGACAGCGTGGTAAAATGATAGTTGCTGATTTTGGGGCGGGCCGGCGTAAGTACAGACAAGAGGCTGCTTTTTCCCACATTAGGAAACCCTACCAACCCTACATCGGCGATCATCTTCAACTCCAGCTTAACCATTACCGCTTCGGTCTTTAGGCCCGGTTTCGCAAAATGAGGGCTTTGCCTGGTAGGCGTGGCAAAATGAGCGTTGCCCCAACCTCCACGGCCTCCCTTTAGCAGCATACTTTTGTCGCCGGCGGCTTTTAAATCGGCCAGCATCTCATTTCCATCCTGTTTCTTGATAACTGTCCCTATCGGTACCGGGATGTACAGATCTTCTCCTTTTTTTCCCGTTCTGCGTTGAGATAATCCGTTTCGCCCATTTTCCGCGGCAAACCAGGCACGATTGTGAAAATTGATAAGCGTAGCGACGTTTTCCTCGGCTATGAACACAATATCGCCGCCGTGCCCTCCGTCTCCCCCATCCGGCCCACCGTGGGTTATAAACTTTTCACGATGGAAAGAGATACATCCGTTACCACCGTCACCCGCTTTAATTGTAATGGATACTTCGTCGATGAACGATTCCACGCGTTTCTCCTTTTCATTATGATTCGAGCACTTTTTTCCATCCTACGGTAATTGCGTTGAATAGCCCACGCATATGCCAGGAAACCGATTGAAATCCTGCTTCGGACATGGCTGCCATCGCTTCATGACGTGTTAATAGCGTTCGGACAGCCATGCTAACGTTGTTGGGAGTGGAGTAAATCGCCTGCTTGTACAAAGCGGGCTTGACAGGTAATAAACAAATAAACTGTCCGCCCGCTTTAAGAACCCGCATAGCCTCGTTAAACAGTTTGGCGGCATCGGTTATGTCCGTAAAGGGAAGACCGCTAAATAAAACGGAAAAACTATTGTCACGCCATGGTATTTCATTTCGGCCGCAGTAGACAATATTTATATCGGGGTTCATCGCGTGTGTTGAACGCATTTGATTGTAATCGTTGGTCGCGCCGTTTATTCTGCACCGATATTTTCCGGCTATGTGAGTAAGCAGTGTGCCGTTTTCACAGGGTATCTGCAAGACATTATCGTCTTCATTAATGACCGCTAAACGTAACATGTTTTTATCTTTAGCGCTTAAACGGTCGCGTGTCGGTGATAACCAGCCGGGTTTTTTTACCAAAACATCTGTCTTATTCAGCATTATAAACTCCCCTCATGTAGCATGACACGCCTTTACGGGTAGATTATAACACAGAATACTATAAAAAGCACGTACATTTGTAATGAAATAGTTATATTTACGTGTTTATTTTAATGAAAAGTACTTTTTTCGTAATATATAATGTCTATTTTGTGCCGAACAAGCGATCTCCCGCATCTCCCAGGCCCGGTACAATGTAACCATGATCATCGAGTTTTTCATCGAGAGCGGCTATATATATATTTACATCCGGGTGATCGGTTTGTATT
>WRFT01000084.1 GCA_009776385.1 Clostridia bacterium | reverse complement strand
CGGGAAGCTTTTGCTGATCCCTTCCATACGAAAGAGCTCCGCCGACAAGTGACACACCCCGCTCTTAAGACAGTCTTTGTCCCAATGTACCGTTTACGTTAACGGCTGTTTGTGGAATTATAATATGCCATCCCGAAATAGTCAAGAGAATATCCGCTTGTTTATGGGCAATATCAAGGAAAATGAGGAACGTTAACGTACACAATATAACACTATACAAACACGGTATTATCTGTTATTGTATCTGTATATAAAGTTTTTCCATGATGATGAAAGGATGTACGAGGCAATGCCAATCAAGCCGCATACCCGGATTACCTTAAAGATGATAGCCCAAAAGGCCGGCGTATCGGTGGGCACTGTTGACAGAGCGCTGAACAACCGCGCCGGCATTAACGAAGAAAGCAAACAGTTGGTGCTGTCCGTCGCCAAAACCTTAGGTTACAAGCCTAACCGGCTTGCCAGCGCGCTTTCGCGCAAAAGGGTCGTTAAAATCGGCATGTTATACCCGGACAGGCCGACGGATTTCTACTACGATATTGACGCCGGTATCAACATGGCCGCCGAGGAGCTGCATGACTTCGGCATCATGCTGGAAAAAATACGCTACAGCCCGCAGGATGCAACCGGCGCGGACACGTGCTTAGCGGCGCTTGACCTTCAATCGTTTGACGGCTTTGCTGTCAACGCCGCCGGCAGTTTTGAAACACGCCATTTCGACCGTATCGCCGGTGCGGGCATACCGGTTATCACTTTTAACACCGACGCGCCCGAAAGCAAACGCTTATTTTATATCGGCAACCATTCGAGGGAGTCCGGCAGGCTGGGCGGTGAAATCTTAGATATGATACTGCGCGGGGAAGGCAGCGTTACCGTCATTGGAAACTTCGCGCAAAGCATGCCGTTTCTGGAGCGGTTCAGCGGGTTTTTTGAGTATCTTCAGTTAAGCGCGTCAACACTGCGGGTCATTCCCTGCATCGAGTGCCGCAGCGACCCGATGCTTGCCGCGGATGGCCTTAAGAACCTGCTGACGCAAACACCCGACATTCGCGGCGTATTTTGCGTCGGCCATTCCGGCACGGTGGGGGCGATAAATGCCCTGAAGGAGCTTGGGCGGCGGGACATCCATATTGTAGGCTACGATGTGACCCGTCAGACAGCCGATGCTCTGCGTGAAGGCTGGTGCGACGCGCTTTTATATCAGGAACCGTTTGATCAAGGTTATCAAGCCGCGCGGCTGCTGGCACGGCATATCATCGAAAACTGGACGCCGGAGCGCGCCTATCTTTATTTGGATACCCATGTTGTGTTGCGCAGTAATTTAGACAGTTACCTGAACCGCAACGCGCGCGTCTACGGAAATATGCGGCGCGACGGCTGACAAAAACCGGTGCGCACGCCTTATCGGCGGACTTCCGTCCACAGCATGTAATAATTGATGGCCGCCTGCGCGTCATATAAAAACGCCTCGCACCGGTCGAGTTCTTCCTGTGTCGGAAACATGATTTTGTTGCCGCCAAATTCTGACCACGCGCCTTGTACGGGCGAGGTGTACCCGATAGCGGACATATTACGCACCGCGATGCTGGGGCGGCACATGAAGTTAATAAACTTTAATGCCGCTTCCATATGCGGCGTATCCTTCATGATGACAAATCCGTCCACCCATTTGTTGGAACCCTCGGCTGGAATGACATACGCCAAGTCGGGGTTCCTGTCCACCGCCATTTTACCATCTCCGGAATATACCACGCCCAAAGCGCTCTCGCCGGCCACTATTCTGTCGCGAATCTCTTCGCTTTCGATAAAGGCATAGGCGATAGACCGCGCTTGTTTTAGTTTGTCCTTGGCCAACGCCAACTCGGCCGCGTCGTTTGAGTTCATGCTGAATCCCAGCATCTTTAGGGCCAGGCCGATGGCGTCGCGCTGTGAGTCCAACATGAGTGTTTTACCGGTATAGCGTGTATCCAGCAAAACGCTCCAGCTATCCACCGTTGATGTGATCTGGCGTCGGTTATACAAAATGCCAAGCGTCCCTACCATATACGGCACGGTGTACGCGGTATCCGGGTCGTACGCCGGGTTTAAATATTCCGGCGCAATATGCGCGATGTTGGGTATGCTGTCTTTGTCCAGTTTAGCCAACCGGCCTTCTTTAATAAGGCGGTCCACCGTGTAATCGGAGGGAACCAGCACATCATAAGCGCCCGGGTTCTTGACCACATCATCGTACAGGTCTTCGTTGCTGTCAAACTCCGAGTACTCCACTCTTATTTTATATTCCTGTTCAAAATCCCGCAGGGTTTCCCTGTCGATATACTCACCGGCGTTATAAACATGAAGCGTCCCTAAATAGGTGATAGGCACATTGGGTGCGGCCGTGTTTTTTACCTGCGTATTCACACCCTGCCCGTCACAGGCGGTCAGGGCGATGACGCTGAACAGAACCACCGTTAGGGCCAGTACCTTTTTAGTTCCTTTTCGCATGTTAAACCCTCCCAGATGATGGATTACTCCATGCCGTTTGCTAACCGCGCAATCTCTTTTTCGCCCGTTTCAGCCAGCTCTCTGAATTGTGAAACGGTCTCCTGCATTTTGGGCAGCGCCTGTCTCTTGAAAGCGGCGATATCATCCAACGCTGCCAGCGCGTCACGGAAAGCCTGCTTTAGCACATCGGGTGATATCGACGCCTCCGTCGCTTGTTTTTGGATGGCGGCGCCCTGTTCTTTTAGCATTCTGCTGGTGGAGGAGATGATATTACCCGTCGTCTCGTTAAGCAGTTCGATTTTCTTTAAAACAATTCTTTGGTTATACAGCGCGCCCGCTACCATCACAGCCGTCCGCAGCGCCGTGACGGTAATGGTTTTGGCCCTGTCCACACCGCGAATTAACTCTTTATTGTTCCTTTTAATGACTTCCATCGCCACGATACCCTGATGGTTGACGACGACCATATGCTGCATATCCATGACGCGTTGACGGAGCGGGAATAATATTTCTTCCGTTACGAAACGGATTTTTTCTTCATCTTCACCCCGCCGCTCCGCTTCCTCGATTTGAGCGGAGAGCGAGGCGTCCATTTCCATGCCCAGCGCGAGTTCCGTATTTATTTTCTTTGTAATTTCGCGCAGGGAGTCCTCCTCGATATCCAAGGTGGTGATATCGTTTTTAAGCGTCGCCTTGCCCTTATCCAAAGAAACGATGATGTCCTGTATCACGCCGTCGGCCCGGTTGTATTTTTCAAAGTAACGGCGGACCGGGTTGAAAAATTTGCCCAGAATGCCCTCCTTGGCAAAGTCGAGGGAGGATGGGTCCAAGTCCCTTATTTCCCTGTGCAAGTCGGTCAGGCTGACGGAAACGACACTGCCCTCCTCACCGCCTTTGGAAAGGCTGCCCACAGTCGCCTGTAAAAGCGTGTTTTTGCGCGCGGAATTTTGCAAAATTTCCACGGCGAAATCGTCGATGGATTTGAGCATTTTACGCTTCTCTTCCACGGCGTCTAAATTAAGCGCCATAATTTCATGCGCGTTCTGACGGGCTTTTTCTTTTACCAGGGACATATCCGTTACCGGTGGCCGAACCTCCGTTTCAACTTCTTTTCTAACATCCTCCGTGCTGACGATTTCCATTTCCATTATTACCCAGCGCTCCTTTCCCGGTGATTTGACCTTGTTACATTTGAGCGTTGAAAAGGCTCTCCAGCCTGTAAATTACATTGTCCGAATCCGCGTTAATCGTAGCCGCCTCGTTAATGCCTGAAAGCTTTTGCAAGATGTCGATGTTCGCGTTATAGCCTATGGTGTAAATGGGGATACGCAGGCCGCCGGACATGCTTTCGATATCATTAAAACTATAGCCGCGGTTCGTTTCTCCGTCCGTTAAGACAAAAATCATCAGCTTCGTGTTGGGATTGCGCGCCTTTGCGTCCATAAGCATCTTTTGGGCGACTACCACCGCGTCAAACATCGCGGTTCCGCCTCCGGCAAAAAGAGACTTGACCGCGCCTGAAAAATAGGACTTTTGGTTATTATCAAACTTCGCTATGGGTACGGCGATATTCACCACATCAGAGAAGGTAACAAAACCAACGTTGACGTTTGGGTTGATAATGCCGATAACGCGGTTTAAACTGGCCTTTAAGTTTAAAAGCGGTGAACCTTCCATGCTTCCGGAAATATCCGCGACAAAGACGACGGTCAGGTCGCTGGAACCGTTCTTTTCTTTTTTATAAATTTCCTGCGCTTTGTAAATGTCCGCCCCGCTCATGGCCTTGAGGCCCGTATCTTCGCCGGTATGGTTAAAACCTCTATCCGCGGCGGCCTTTTGCGCATCGTCACTTAAGCAAAACGCGATAAACTGATCGGCTATCCGGTTTTTAGTATCGGTCAGCCCGCCTACTTTGTATAGGGGATTATCTTGTCGGTAACCGATTGGCACAAAATCATAAGACGCCGTTAAGTTGGGGGCGCTGCTATAGGCTTGATAATTAAGCACGACAGCGTCCAGCGTGCCGCCGGTTAACGAGGCTTTTAACTGGTCGTTATCATAAGCGATCAACGGTATCCTGTCTTGAAACCTGCGCAGGCTTTCTATGGCCGTGTCGCTTAAAGGGTTCACGCTGTCAAAATGGGACAGTAACGCCAAAATGAAGTTAAATCCATCCTCATTGGTCAGCGGTGAGGTGTAACCCAGGGCGAGACTGCCCTTTAGCACGGCATCTATGATGGCCCCGTTATGAAGCGTGCCGCCTTGGTTTAACTCGGCGCTTTTTTTCTTGGCGATAAGAATGCCGGAGGCATTACCTGCCAGACGTTTTTCGGTTAACCGCGCGTCGACACCCTGCCCGATGAGCATGTCGCCGTATATCTCGCCGGACGGTATGTATAAATCGGGCGTATACTTGCCGGAAGAGATAAAGTCCGCCGCCAATCCGCTTGGTATAGAGCGGATGCTCACCGATACGGGGTCGCTGCCTGCAAGCGCGCCGCTTTGATTAAACCGCATGGCCATATCCGCCAGCCAGTCACTAATCTCCACGGACGCGTAAATAGTAAGAAAATGATCCGTCACAGGGTTCACGCGGAACGGATATTCCGAAATATCGGGCAGTACCGCAATATGGGAAGCGTTTTCATCGCCGAAAATAAAATCGGGGTTCTGTCTGAGAGGCAGCTTGTTGACCGTCAGTTTCGCATAAAGGTTATCCAAGGTCTTCAGCGCCGCCTCTGTGGTTACCGTATCCTTTTTCTTGCCCCAGTTTTGGGTTAACGCCACAACGCCTGCAACCAACGCGAAAACAATCAAAGCGATAAGCGCAAGCCGGGCCGAATTGTTCTTTTTCATGTCAACATCCCCCTCTCCTATTTATACATACTCGCGTTTTTAATAAGCTCATCCATTTCTACCATCGCCGGAAGTTTTTGCACATCTCCGCCCTCCAGGCTGTTATAACGGGATATCTCCAGCAGCATTTTATCCAGCTTTAGCAAAATGTCTTCATTGGATTGCACCGCGCCGTTGATAAAGTTGATGTACTCATTAAATATCCCTATCTTTTCCTGCGAGATGCCGCCCGGATAACCCTTTTTTTGCATCGCCTCATATTCTTCTATATCGAAGGCGGAAATTTTATTGAGTATGCTGCGCATACTGGCAAGCAGAACCTCCTGCACGTTTTGCAGGACGCCGCTGAACTTTTGATAGCTCATCTCACCTAATGAAAACTTATGAAGCAGCATATCATGAATGGTACCATGCTTGCGTTTAAAGCGTTTAATTTGCTCAATGCTTTTATATATGTTTTCATCAAACACATCGCCCTTATGCACCGCTTCTTGAAATACGGGGATGCAATCGTCAAGCGTTCGGATGCCTGTTATCAGATGGCGGGTTTCCTTTAGCGTGAGTATGCGGGAATTTCCTCTATAAAAGACAAACGCGCTCACGATAACGGCGCTCCACGCCAGCCCTACCGACAACGGCTCTCCGCTAGATAGGGACAAGCCTAAAAAGGCGTTGGAAAACAACGCAATGTTGACGATGACAATGATGCCGTTAAGCAAAACCAACTGCTTTTTCTTCTTTTTACTCATGACCCGCGTCCTCCTTTCGGGTTGTCCCCGCTGTTTACGGCGCCGGGACAATTATACCATACATTAAAAAACGATTTCGCGGTGCTTGTCCGATGAATCGTAGAGAGCCTGCATGATTTTTGCCGTGATAATGACCGTATCGATATGCGAGGGCAGTTTTTCACCGGAACGGATACAGCCTATAAACGCGTTGATTTCGTTTTCAAAATGATCGTGCGTCGGGAAAACGGGCTGATATTGTACCAACGCGCCGTGCTCGGCTGTATAAAGGGTGAAATCCGATCCGTACTGCAGGCGGATACCCGCCTTGTCACCCATAAAATCGATGAACATTTCGTTTTCGCCGATATTCTGCGCCCATGCGCCGTTTAGGGTAATCACCGGGCCGCCCGTGCGAATCATACCGGTAACGGAATCTTCCACATCATAGGTGCCGTTATAGTTAGGCGGGCCCGCCCACATATCCGTATAGGCGTAAGCGGGCATGTCGCGGCCGAGTCGGCAGAAGGTTTCTCCTGTTACCGTCACGGGAACGGGGTCTCCGCAGCAGTACATAACGATATCTAAAAAATGAACGCCCCAGTCTATCAACGCGCCGCCTCCGGCGAGGGCGCGTGTTGTAAACGCGCCGCCCAATCCCGGTATGGACCTGTGCGAGCGAAAGCTGATATACACATGAAAAACATCGCCCAGTTTCCCGGAACGGATATACCGGCGAATATGGTTCACACTGTCATTAAAGCGGTTGACGACGCCGATATTCAATACCTTGCCGCTTTGATGCTGCGCCTCCTGCATGGTTAATGCCTCCGCGTAGGTACGCGCGGCAGGTTTCTCGCACAGCACATGCTTACCGGCGCGCAGCGCGTCAATGGTAATCCGCGCATGCGCATCGTTCGGTACGCATACCGAAATGGCTTCTACCGCTTCATCGTTAAGCACCTCATGATAGTCTGTAACGCTTCGCGCGCCCTCGGGGCATCGCTGCGCCGCCTTGTCCGCCCGTTCTTTAATGATATCGCACAGGCAGACGATTTCCGCTTCCGGATTTTTAAGGTATGAAGGAATATGGGCGGCGTTGGCGATGGTTCCGCAGCCGATAACGGCTATTTTCATGACGTTTCCTCCTTCCGGTTTTGTGGGGCGGGATGATATGAGACACACAGGCAATAAGGTGAGTAGAACGTTCGGCGGAGGTTGCGTCAATGGTAGAAAGACAAATGTACTGATACGATGACATGCCGCGAAGGAGATACGGAACGGAAGGTCGAAATAGAAACGGAAACAACCAATGAACGGATGATGATCATGGCGCCTCATGAGCGGTTTTCCTTTAAGAACATCGGCGCGCTCAGCCAAAAAGCGGCTGCTCTGGGCGCGGATATCCCGCTTTCGGAGGATATATCGCCATTGTTGAACCCCGTACGGATAGGCGGGTTAACGGCGCCTAACGCGATGGCTGTTCTGCCGATGGAGGGTTGTGATTCTAACCCGGACGGCTCCCCTTCCGAGTTGGTTGTACGCCGTTATACGCGTCTGTACGGGGGCGGCGCGGGCTTGATATGGTGGGAGGCATGCGCCGTCACCGAAGACGGTAAGGCGAACGATCTGCAAATGCGGCTAACCCAAGAAAACGCGGGGGCATTTGCCGGCCTTATTAAAAACGCTCAAGAGGAAGCGGCCCGGCGGAACGGCGCGGACCACAAGCCGTT
>WRFT01000083.1 GCA_009776385.1 Clostridia bacterium | reverse complement strand
CACGCTGCTTGCTTTGCAATCCGGTGATATGAACGACACCGTTACCATCAGCGCGAACGCAATGGATCTTCCGCCCAACTCGTCCAACGCACGCTTTAAGGCGGGCGAGGAGGTTAACCTGGAACAGCTCCTGTACGCCACAATGATCATGTCCGCTAATGAGGGTGCCACGGCCGTCGCGGAACATATATCCGGCAGCGTCACTGCCTTTGCGGATTACATGAACCGCGCCGCCGTCGCGTTCGGCTGCACACAAACACATTTTACCAACGCTAACGGCCTTCATGACCCCTATCATTACACGACCGCAAGAGACATGGCCCTTATCGCGAGGGAAGCCATGGATAACGATCGTTTCAGGCAAATTTGCGCGGCGACCAGCTATACCCTTGAAAAGACAAATCTACAAAAATCCCGTTCCTTGTCCGGCAGAAATCTTTTTTTATCGAACACGGAAGATAACCGTTATTATTATCAGGACGGCAACGGTATTAAAACAGGCTATACCAATGCGGCGGGCAACTGCTTTGTGGGTTCCGCCAGCCGGAACGGTGTTAACTTAATCTCCGTGGTGTTTTATTCCGGTGACCGCGGTCGTTACGCGGACTCCATCAAGCTGATGAATTATGGTTTTTCCCAATATATAGGCGTCACCTTAATTGAATTGTATCAGATGAATCCCATCACCATTGACAGCACAAACTTTTCCTTGAAAGACAGTAATGTGGGACGCTTAACGCTGTACGCCAGAGCCGTTGATAACGCGGTTCCCGCAACTATCACGGTAAAACGCAATGAACTGGAATCCTTAACACGTAATTTTAGACGCATGGTTATTCTTAATTACACACGTGACTTTTCCGCGCCCATTGCGGCAGGGGAAGTTTTTGGCACGATGACTTATGTTCCTGAAATCGGCGGCGCTATCGAGTATGAGCTGATCGCAGCCCGCTCCATCAGCGCGAGGGAAAACGCGCCCAAATCCATAGAGCAAATCGAAAGGGAAACCTACGAGGATCCCAACCCCTTCCCGCCTCTCAGCCTGGAACTGGTCATCATTCTTTCATGGCCGCTGCTATTGTTCATCGTTCTGCTTGTTCTTCTTATCAAACTGATAAAGGGCCGCAGGATACGCCGCACCAAAATACCTGATCCCATCGGAAGGCGTTATCATTAACAGGTTGGTTAACTCAGGTTTCATTTAATTAGTCATTGTATTTTAACTATTTTGTAATATATATTTACTTTTTTGTAATATTATGATAAAATACCCATGCTTACAGGAGGTGACATGGGTTTATGCGTAAGTACATTGTGTGGTTACTCATCTTGGCACTCGTATGTTCCGGGTGCAACACCGTCTTGGCGTATCAAAGCAGCTCTCTGTATCCCGGCAGCAGCGGTATTGAGGTTGCCGCTATGCAAGAAGCCCTCAGGTTCCTCGGATACTTAAAAAGCGCCGCAGACGGAAAATACGGAACGCTAACTGAGAACGCTGTCAGATCGTTTCAAAAGTCAAAGGGTCTTACGGTGGACGGGGTTGCCGGAACAAAGACACTCGGCTTATTATTAGAGTTAACCCAAGCCGCCGATACAGCGGTTTCACTATCTTCTGTCGTTTCATCACCTAATGGGACTGTTTCATCGAGCGTAACACTGGCGTTAGGTTCCAAAGGACAAAGTGTAAAAGCGCTTCAGACAGCGCTTAATCAACTGGGTTATCCTTGCGGTTCCGCAGACGGAAACTTTGGCGCCGCGACACTTAAAGCGGTGATAGCCTTTCAACGCGATCAAAAACTGACGCCGGACGGAAAAGCCGGTAAGGCGACATTAACCGCGATAAACAATGCGCAGGCAAAGACAGCATCTAAAATTCCATCTGCGCCTGAAACCAATTCCGTCGTGCCTGCTTCTTCCAACGCGCCTGTCAGGACATTGAAACTGGGCATGAGTGGTTCGGATGTGAAGGCTCTTCAACAAAAACTGAATGAAAAAGGCCTTAACGCGGGCAGCGCCGACGGCCGGTTTGGAACGAAAACCTTACAAGCCGTCAAGCAGTTTCAACTATCTGTTAAACTCACCGCGGACGGTATTGCCGGCAGCAAAACCATCGCCGCGTTATGGTCGACCCAAAATACCGCAGCTTCGGCAACGCCATCCGGCTCAGAAACCGCGTCGAACACGAATACATACCGTTCCCTTCGCATGGGAGAGTCAGGTGATGAGGTTAAAACCATGCAAAAAGCGTTGATGAACTTAGGCTACCAAGCCGCGGCTGACGGTGTTTTCGGCGCGCAGACGAAACTGGCTGTGACTGCGTTTCAGAAACAAAACGGGCTTACGCAGGACGGCGTCGCAGGCTCCTCGACCTTAGCCCTTCTTTACTCCGGAAAAGCGCTTAGCTTTACGCAGACCCCCGCTGCGGACACCGCGATACAAAAAGGCGGGGGCCCCGCATCAGGTCAAGTACAGTTGTTACATTGGTTTAAACAAGTTAAACCGTCTTTAAAAACCGGAAACCAACTGTTTGTTTATGACCCCGCAACCCAGATTCATTGGACACTGCGCGTCCTTGCCTGCGGCAATCACTGTGACGCGGAACCTTTAACATTAGCGGATACAGAGTCTATGCTTAAGGCTTTCGGAAACATACACACATGGACACCCAAGGCGGTCTATGTGAAACTGCCCGGCGGTACGTGGACCTTGGCCGCAACCCATGACGTCCCCCATCTGTCGGGTTCTATTAAGAATAACGGGTTCGATGGCCATTTATGCGTACATTTCCTGCGAGATATAGAGGAAACACAAAAGAATGATCCTAACTACGGCATGACAAACCAAAAAACGATCCGCTCGGCCTGGAAAGCGTTAACCGGTGTTGATTACAAGGATTAAGGCGTCTTTATTACGACTCGCTGTTCGGAAGGTATTTCATTTCATCTAAGAAGGCTTCCTCGGAAAAGACGGGGATACGCAGCAACTGTGCCTTGGTGAGTTTGGAACCGGCGTTCTCCCCCGCCACAACATAATCTGTTTTTTTACTGACCGTTTCAGATACGCTTCCGCCAAGCCCCGTAATAATAGCCGCCATGTCACTTCGTTTATAATGCGGCAGTGTTCCCGTAATGACCACAGCCTTACCCGCCAACGGCATGCCCTTATCCGATTGTACCCGCGCTTGCGGTTGTACACCGCGTTCTAGCAATCTTTGGATGAGTGTGCGGTTGCAGTCATCCGCAAAGTACGCCGTGATGCTTGCCGCCATGACAGGCCCTACTTCTTCCAAAGCGAGTAAATCCTCTTCCCGCGTGTTGATAACGGCCTCCAACGTCCCGAAATAACCGGCCAAATCCCTCGCCGTTTTTCTGCCAACATGAGGTATACCTAACGCAAAGAGGAACGCGTCCAGTGCGGTATGCCGCGTCCGCGCAATTGCCGTTAATAAGTTGCCCGCCCTTTTTTCTCCAAACCCTTCCAAGGCCGATAAGGACTCCGCGGTCAGCGTATAAAAGCCCGATGGGTCTTGTATGCCCAGCGTATCGAATAACTGCGAGCATGTTTTTTCGGATAGGTTGTCTATGTCCATGGCATCCCGGCTCGCATAATGCGTCATGCGCATAACCGCCTGCGGTTTACAGGCCAGCTTGTTGTCGCAATACAGATTCGCGCCGCGTTCCGATGTGGGTGTACCGCAAGCCGGGCAAACCACGGGTTTATCAATGGGGATCTCTCCCGGTTGGGTTTCATCCGTTCTGCCGATAATTTCCGGTATGACATCGTTGGCTCTGCGAAGGCGAACCATACAGCCGATGGTTAGTTGCTTACGCGAAATATCTTGGAAATTATTCAATGTCGCATGCCGAACCGTAACCCCTGTGAAATCCGTCTCAAGAAGATGCGCCAGCGGTGTTAATTTCCCGGTTCTGCCGACTTCCCATGTCACTGCCTTGAGTGTTGTTATCGCCTCTTCCGCCTTAAACTTGTAGGCAATGGACCAGCGCGGGAACTTATCGGTATATCCGAGCGTTTCTCTCGCTTGCATTTCTCCGACGCTGATAACCGCGCCGTCGATGAGGTAATCTAAAGAAGATCTGTGTGATTCTATGGTATCAACGATACGTAAAATGGACTCCTCCGGATTGGCCGCATCGGCTTCCTTTAAAAAGGGGCAGACGGGGAAGCCATTGTTAATCAAGAATGTGTTCATCTCATCCCGGCGCATGAGAGGCGGGTCAATGGGCGTCCCGACATGATAGAAGAAAGCGGAAAGACGCCTCGAGGCGGTGACAGCGGCATCTAAGTTACGCAGCGCGCCGGCTGCCGCGTTTCGCGCGTTTTTAAGCGGCCCGGCCGCCGATTCATTGTATTGCTTTAAAACGGACAGTTTCATAAAACATTCGCCCTGTACTTCCATAAATCCACGGTATGGTATATTAAGCGGGATACTGCCGATGGTCATTGTTTGAGGCAAAACGCCTTCGCCCGTTTCACCGTCCCCGCGCGTCGCGGCTTGTATGAGACGGCCGTCATTGTAGGTTAGATTTATCGTTAAGCCATCGAGTTTGTGCTCCACAAAAAAAGAGGGAGTGTGCCCTAAGAGTTTTTCGATTCTGTTAAGCCAAGCGCGCAGTTCCCCCGCGTTTTGGCATTTATCCATACTCCATAATTTGTAGACATGCTTATGCGGAGGAAAGGATACCAGAGGCCTGCCGCCTATACGACGCGTTGGTGAATCGTCCAGGCGCTCCCGAAGGTCTTCTTCCATAAGGCACAGCCTGCCATACAGCGCGTCATACTCGCTATCCTGCATGATGGGAGCATCCAATTCATAATAAGCGCGCGCCGCTTCATTTAAAAGCGTAACCAGCGCGCGCATGTCTTCCTTTGTATACATCACGGTTATTCCAGGACTTTGACAATCGGCGCGATGGCTAAAAGAAATTCTTTCTCGCCATACGCGGTAAAGGCTATCCGAATTCGGGCATCGCTTCCCGTGCCCGTAACGCCGGTAACATTCCCTTCCCCGAATTTTTTATGTAAGACGCGATCACCGGGCGCAAAAAGGCTCTGAAGCACTCCGGTTGAAAAAGCCCTCGCGGCAGATGCGGCTATGCCCCTTGTTAGGTTTGCCGCGCCGGCCGGCAAGTAAGGATCGCGCAGGATAGCCCGCGGGAACCCCATGGAGGTGTACCCCGTACGCGGGTTCACCGTTGCCTTGCGTTGTATGTCCTTTGCCCCGAAAGAGAAACTTTGCGCCCCGATTTCATCCAGTATTAAATGCTTGGGTATCTCATCAAGGAATCGTGACGGCGGGTTATGCGACAACTGGTTGTGCAGCATCCGTTTTTCCGCATGGCTGATAAACAGTTTCTTCATGGCACGTGTGATACCCACATAGCATAGCCGCCGCTCTTCCTGAATATCTTTCTCCTCGGTTGAACGACGCGCATTCGGGAAGATGCCTTCCTCGAAACCCGTTATAAAAACATACGGGAACTCTAACCCTTTTGCGCTGTGCAGTGTCATGAGTGTGACAAACTCATTACTATCAGCGGCTCTGTCTAAATCGGTTACCAGAGCGATATTCTCCAAAAAATCTTCTAATGTGGCGCCCGCTTGCGCTTTTTCATATTCCGCCACAGCGGATAAAAACTCTAATATATTTCCCTCACGCGCCCGGCTTTCCTCGGTATCCTCGGTGCGATGCATATTAAGCAGGCCCGTATCGTCCAAGACGCGCTGAACATATTGTGTGAGCGTCATTTCCGCCCTTGCAGCCAGCAATTTATCCATCAGCGCCGCAAATTCCGCAACGCATCGTCTGGGGCGCGAGGCCAATGTTTGCGGAATATGATAAAGCGTGTTGAACAAAGAGCAGTTCTCTTTTAAGGCATATTCGGATAAATCACCTATTGTCGCATCCCCAATGGAACGTTTCGGCTCGTTGATGATTCTGCGCAGGGAAATATCATCATTCGGGTTAACGATGACACGAAGATAGGCGATGATATCCCGAACTTCTTTTCTATCGTAGAACCGAATACCGCCAAACACCCTATACGGAATACCGGCGCGCATGAACATTTCTTCCAGTACACGGCTTTGAGCGTTCATACGGTATAAAATCGCCACGCTGCCATAGGAATTGTCTGTCTTGTAAAGCTTGCGTATTTGATCGCAAACCCATGCAGCCTCTTCCCGTTCATCACCGGCATAAAACAAGCGAATCGGGTCGCCCGCGCTTTCCTCCGTCCATAATGTCTTTGCCTTTCTGCCGACATTACGGGTGATTAAACCATTGGCCGCGGATAAAATGTTAGCGGTAGACCGATAATTCTGCTCGAGCCTGATGGTAACGGCATTCGGATAATCTGCTTCAAAATCCAGGATATTGCGAATGTCCGCCCCGCGCCAGCCGTATATGGACTGATCGTCATCACCGACGACACATAGATTACCGTTTGCGGCGGTTAAAGCGTGTACCAGACGGTATTGCGCGGCGTTTGTATCTTGGTATTCATCGACAAGCACATAATGAAAACGATCCCGATAACTTTGCAGCACGGGAGGATGATCGGCAAACAATACCAGTGTGTTTAGAATAAGATCGTCAAAATCCATGGCATTGAGGGTTTTTAAACGCACTTCATACTCTGAGATGACATCATGCACACGCTGCGCGTAAAAGTCTTTTTTTGACACCGCGAACCATTCATCGGCATCCATTAACTTGTTTTTCATGTCCGATATGATAGAGCGTATTTCCCCGTGCGGTATAAACTTATCGTCGATACCGAAACGTTTGAGTATCTCCTTGATAACGCTGGCTTGATCGTCATCATCATAAATGGCGAACGCGCCCGTGTAACCCAGTTTATCGGCATCCCGGCGCAGTATCCTTGCGCAAGCCGAATGGAAGGTGGATATCCAAGCCTGATGCGCCCTATCCCCCACGAGCGAAACGATGCGCGCGCGCATTTCTCTGGCCGCTTTATTTGTAAAAGTAAGCGCGAGAATGTTTTTAGGATCCACTCCGGAAAAGATGAGATTCGCGGTGCGGTAAGTGAGCGCCCGTGTCTTGCCGCTGCCAGCGCCCGCTAGAATGAGGACAGGCCCCTCGAGGGTTTCCACCGCTGTTTTCTGTTCTCTGTTTAAGGCTGATAAATCCATATAAATATTGTGGTTACCCTTCTTCTCGTTTTCCGTTCATTTTTTTTATGATGCGATGATAACCTTCCGATCCGTAATGCAACGACCGATTAACACGGCTGATAGTCGCTGAGGAAGCGCCTGTTTGTGACATGATTTCCAGATACTTCACGCCGTCATGAAGCATTTTTGCCACTTCGAAACGCTGCGCGGCCAGAAGGAGTTCTTGTACGGTGAGAACATCTTCCAAAAAACGGTACGCATCCTCCCCGCTTTTCAAGGTAAGCAGCGCATCGACAAACAGGTCCGTTTGGTGTGTTTGAACCTTTGGCGTAAACAATGAATAGTGCCTTCCTTATCGAGAAATGCGAAAACGCAGGGTGATTATACCATAAAAAGGTGCATCGATAAAGGGCTCGGCTCGTTTCGGCTTGGCACCTTACAAACTCCCTTACAAATCTACGCAAAATGTATCAGAACCTCAATGCTTTGCCTTCATCCTTTAGGTACCTACGCGTTGTAAACGGTATGACCTGTTCGGGCGTATGTACTTTTTGTGGTTATTCTTTTTTTTTACTTTTCACTCTGTTATACTGACCCTTGTTCCATGACACTCGGTTTTTAGGATATGTACCGGATGACCGTAAATAAAAATCCGGCATGGCCTGTGTCCAT
>WRFT01000082.1 GCA_009776385.1 Clostridia bacterium | reverse complement strand
TCCCGAGCCATCGTCCCAAAACACCCGGGAAATGGCTGCACGGTATGCGGTATCGTATACGGCAGAAGACGAATACGATGCGATTGTGTGTGTTGTCCGCCTGCTTGATACGCAGCCCTCCCATAATTGATGAGATGCTCCGATTTTTGAAATGGACGATGTGAACCGTCGCTTGCAGCCATGGGACAGCTTGGATATCGTTTCATTGGTTCATGACATGGTTGATACAAGCAGCGTTATCGCCTTAAGCAATGCATACGGGCAGGGCGCATACACTGCCCTATGCCGTTTCGGCGGGCGGTCCGCCGGATTGATTGCCTATGATGAAACTGCGGACGGGGGATGTTTAACCGCTCGCGCCGCTGTCAAGGCAGCCCGCTTCATAAGTTTCTGCGATTGCTTTAGTTTGCCGGTTGTGACGTTGCTCCGCTCTCAAAACACGGTAAATCCCGCTGTCTTTCAAAAAGATGCGCCGCTTAACGCCGCGGCACAGCTTACCTATGCCTATGCGGACGCTACCTGCCCGAAGGTTATGGTCTTGATAGGGCCGGTATTGGGATTGAGTCTATCGATCTTCGGCTGCATGACGGCGGATGTCCGCTACGCGTGGCCTCACGCGTTCATCGGCAGCCGGCCGCAGGGCCATGACACGCAAGTGCCTGTGATAACCGTACAGACGCAACCCAACAACGAGGATGACGCTACGCTTGCAACCCATGCCGAGCAACCCGTTCAAGATGAAGCCGGCGCGATTCCGGCAGCAAAAACCGGATTGATAGATGATATCATCGAGCCGGAGTCCACGCGTCAATTCATCATCGCATCCTTGGAAATGCTCGCATCCAAACGCGAAACCGGCTTTCCTAAAAAACACGGCAACATGCCATTATAGCTAACCTGCCGGAAAGGATTCACAACACCATGAGCCGTCTTCTGCCCGCGTTGAGTACTGCCGCCTTTCATTTCGGAGCTGTACTTGCTTGTATAATATTATTGCTGCCAATACTTAAGCGATATCTTGTCCGAAACAGGCAGACGCGAGCGCTTCAAGACGCGAACGGCAGCGGTACGGCTGGTCCGGAAATCGTTAACAAAACAAGCATGGCTAGTATGCCCGGTGATAACCTGCCGGTAGCCAAGCGTATAAAATCGGCAGAGAACGCATCCGCATGGCATCAGATCGGACGCGAGGAGCAAACCTATAACCGGTTATAGAACAGCTTTAAAACCGTCATCCGTAAGGCCAATGCTTTACTGATGTTTTATTTTTCATATCCGAGTGTTTTTAAGTCATCCTGTCTGTCGCGCCATCCCGGGCGTACCTTCACAAAAAGCTTCAGGTTGATGTGCACGCCAAGCAATCTTTCGATATCGCCCCGTGCTTGCGTACCGATTCTTTTAATCATTTCGCCGCCCTTGCCGACCAAAATACGCTTGTGCGAATCCCGCTCGCAATAAATCGTGGCGTCAATTTCTTGTAACCCCACGTTGATTTCCGTTATCCCCATCATCTCTACGCCGATGCCGTGGGGCACCTCCTCGCGGAGATTAAGCAGCGCTTTTTCGCGGATGATTTCCGCGCACATCACCCTTTCCGGTTGATCGGTAATCATATCATCGGGAAAGTACCGGGGGCCTTCCGGCATCTTTACCGCCAGCGCTTTTTTAAGGTCATCCACACCGTCCTGCAGGAGCGCGCTGATGAGAAAGACGCCGCTAAACAGCTCGTTTTCCAATGATTTAACCAACGCGAGCAAGTTTGTTTTTTCTACCAAGTCAATCTTATTAATGACCAGAAAAACAGGAACTTGTCTGCGTAAAGCGTCTTGTATAATAGCATGGTCACGGTTCCTGACGGACACGGCATCCACCATGACAACCAATGCGTCCATGCCGTCCATCGCGTCTTTGATAGACTTGACCATGAAACGCCCCAGCTTATTACGAGGTGTATGAAAACCGGGCGTGTCTAAAAAGACCATCTGACAATCGTCAGACGTGCTGACGCCCATGATACGGTTACGTGTCGTTTGCGGTTTATCGGACACAATGGCGATTTTTTCACCAACCAAGGCATTTACCAGGGTAGATTTACCGACATTTGGGCAACCGATAACCGTTATGAACCCCGAGTGAAATGTTTTATGCTTATCCATTATTTAACCCTTCCGAAGCGTCCATAAGACTGCCGGATGAAAAACTATGCGGTAATAACTCGCTGAGCGGCGCTTCGTTGACATGATTGTCGCCCCAGGTAACCAACACACGTATACGCGGCGCGAACTCATTTAATACCTGCCTGCAAGCGCCGCATGGCCACGCTTCCGCGTCCGCGGCAACCGCGATAACCGTAAAATCCGTCGCGCCATCCGAAACAGCCTTAAAGACCGCTGTGCGTTCAGCGCAGTTGGTCAGCCCATAGGAGGCATTTTCTATGTTGCATCCCAGATAGACACGTCCATCCGCGCATTTTAGTGCCGCCCCGACATTAAAATGCGAGTAAGGGGTATACGCCCTGCGCATGGCAGAACGCGCCAAGGCCAGCAGTTCTTCGTCACTTGGCCCGCCGCTTTCACCCAGGCCTATCCTGTTTAACGCTTTTTCTTCCATCGCCCTCATCTCCCTTTTATCCTCCCTTGTATGGTGGTCATACCCCATTAAATGAAAAACCGCATGCACTGTCATATAGGCTAGTTCCCGCGCGATAGGACGCTTAAAGGCAGCCGCTTGTCTGTTGACCATTGGGGCGGACATAACCATATCCCCCAGCATCACCGCGTTTAAATGGTCATCATAAGCCGCGCGCATCCGGCTCCGGCTGTGCTTCAGCGTTGCCTTAGGGTGAAGGTGTAATACCGGGAATGATAGCACGTCCGTTGCCTTGTCTACTGACCGCGTTTTTTTGTTAATTTGACGAATCCCCGGGTTATCTGTCAGCCAAACGGTGACAGAGCATGTCTCGGTTATTCCTTCAGTCAATAAGGCTGCATCGGCGGCGGTTTGCACGATATCCGCCCAATCCGGGAATGACAACCCCGGTATCCACTCAATGATCATCCGGGGGACTCCCGTTGCTTCGGGATAATGGTAAAGGCGGGTCCTGCTGTACGGTACCCTCACCGTTTACCATTTCCGCCGGGTCATCCGTCTGACCGTCCGCCTCGCTGCGCGGTTCCGCATCCGCCTGTTCTAAAGCGGCTTGTTCCTCCTCGATAACGCGCATAGCCGGGTATTCCACCCGTTTATGGTACATGCCGTTTAATGTATTGATGAACGCTTCGCTCACCTTATCAATATCGCGCAAGGTTAACGGGCTCTCGGACAACTGGCCGTCCTCGATTTTCTCGCGCATTAAGCGTTCGACTAAGTCTTCCATCATACGGGGCGTTGGTTCTGACAGTGTTCTGGTAGCGGCTTCCACGGTGTCCGCGAGCATCACGACGGCGCTTTCCTTGGTAGACGGACGTTTTCCCTCGTACCTGAAATTCGCGCTGTTAACGGGCTTACCTTCCGCCTGTTTAAGCGCTTTATGGTAAAAATAAATCGCCATCGTATCACCGTGATGCTCGGTGATAAACCGTTGGATTTCTTGTGGAATACGGTATTTTTGCGCCAGTTGAAGTCCATCGCCGGTATGCGCCGTTACAATGGCGGCGGAAACATAAGGGTCGGTTTTATCATGTAAATTATCGGCTTGCTGGTTTTCTTTAAAGTACATGGGGCGCTTTAACTTGCCAACGTCATGAAAGTATGCCCCGGCGCGCGTCAATAACGGATCCGCACCGATAGCTTCCGATGCCGCCTCCGCCAAGTTTGCGACCAGAAGGCTGTGGTGATAACTACCGGCCGCTTCCAACAAAAGCCTCTTTAGCAAAGGATGGTTTGGATTGGTTATCTCCAGTAACTTACTTTGCGAGGGGAGGCTGAAAGACGCTTCGAAGAGAGGCTGCAACGCCAAGGTTAGTACAGCGGAAAGCAACCCGCCGCACATACTCCAAACCATATTATCATTCCAAACACGAAGGGTATCATTACTCGTCATGAGCCCTACGGAAAAGATAACGAAACCGTTAGATAAGGCCGCGATAAGGCCGCAATACAACAACCGTACACGCTGAGGACGTTTTCTGATGAACCGCGCCGAGACCATACCCGCAATGATTCCGGAAAGAAGCATGTGTATCATGTTGGTTGCGTAAACGCTTGCAGTGCCGATGGACATAGCCGAAACAATAATGGTGACACACAAGTTGCCGCATATCCCGACAGTACCGCCCAACAAGCTTGTCAGCAGCATCGCGCTCATCGCCATAGGCGCTAAAAAGATGCTGCCTGCCTTCATGGCAGCGATGGAAAAAGCCACTGAAACAACAAGCACCAGCATCATGATGCATGTTTTTCTAATATTTTTTAAGATAGCATGCTTCATCATACCCAGTGGAATAAGCATCGCAGCGATACCTACCAGAACCACTAAAAACGCGCCGGCGTATGTACGTAAATCGAAGCTGTTATCGTCAACCAGTAAGCCCAGCGACCGCAGCATTTCCAGTTGGTTTAAAGATACACGGTCACCCGAACGGATAATGTTCTGCCCTTGCCCGTAAACGACAGGTTCTACCTCGTCCCGCGCCTTTTGCCGGGCTTCTTCCGTGGCTGCCTGCTCAACGACCATGTTTGGGCGTATGCACTTTCTAAGGACAGGCGTTACCACATTAAGCAGCACATCCGTTTCCACCCGAAAACTGATGATTTGCAGGATAGTCTGAATGGCCTCGTTTACCTGCCCGTCACGTATGACGGTATTAAGCGAGCTTGCCACAGCCGCTGTTACCACTTGCTCCGCATTGATAAAATTGCTTTCCGACTCGCGCATGAGCGACCGAATCTGGCTGTCTGTCAGGGTGACACCGGATAATTTTTCCTTGGCTGACGCGATGTCTTCTTGCATGAAAGCATAATCCGGCCCGTTTTCTGTAAGCAACGCTTCACCTGTTTGCCGCACTAAGGACATTTCGGCAAAAATCATTTCTAAATCTGTCAGAACCTCTTGGGTGACCTCCTCCACGAGGTGATAAACAGGTTCCACATATCGCGCCGCCGCTTCCCGCCTGGCGGCAGTGGTTACCTCATCGATGACATCCTTGGAAGCCATGATGGTATCATGTGAAATGGAGCCGACGGACAAATCGTAGCGTTCCGGCGTTATAGCAATAAAAAACAAAACAGTTAATAGAACAACCGCCGCACCTATGACTAAAGCACAACGGAACCCATCACTGCCGAGCCAACCCTTCATCCGTTTATGGGTCTCGCGAACTCTTTCAGATATGCCGGGCTTCTGCATTAGTCTTTCACCGACCCTTTCCCTTGGCGTTCAGACGCTTCATACGCATTGACGATTGTTTGCACAAGCTCATGCCGTACGACATCTACATCCGTTAAGAAGACTCTGCCAATCTGGTCAATCCCTTCCAATACCTTCAGCGCTTCGATAAGCCCCGATTGTTTGCCGGCAGGCAAGTCGGTTTGAGTAATATCGCCTGTTACCACAATTTTTGACCTAAAACCTAATCGCGTTAAGAACATTTTCATCTGTTCACGCGTGGTGTTTTGTGCCTCATCTAATATAATAAACGAATCTGATAATGTTCTTCCACGCATATATGCCAGCGGCGCCACCTCAATGGCACCGCGCTCTAAAAGCTTCTGATACCCCTCCAAGCCGATAAAGTCGTACAATGCGTCATATAACGGGCGCAGGTACGGATCTACTTTTTGTATTAAGTCCCCGGGCAAAAAACCGAGCCGCTCCCCCGCTTCTACAGCAGGGCGCGTTAGGACGATACGTTCCACTTCTTTAAGCCGCAAGGCTGCCACTGCCATCGCCATGGCCAGATATGTCTTACCTGTACCCGCAGGCCCCACGGCAAATGTTAAGTCATAAGCCCTCATTGCGTTAACATAGGCGCGCTGCCCGATTGTTTTACATTTTACTTGCTTGCCGCGGTACGTGACAGCCATGATATCGGCAACAGCGTTATCAAAACCGTCTAATTGCCCTTCCCGCGCCAGATAAGCCAGGTAACGAATCCGAGCCGTATCGATGGGTTCACCTTTCTCAGCCAGATCCACAAGCTTTTTTACCAACGCCTCGGCCAAATAAACGTTTTCCTCATCACCCATGACGTAAACCTGCGAACCGCGCAACAACACCACCGCGCCTGTCTCCCTTTCTATAAGGGCGGCATGCGCGTCATTTGCGCCAAAAAGGGTCATACAGGCATCAGCCGAGTCTACCAGAACCGTTAACTGCTTGCCCGCAGGCAAAACCCCATCCCCCATTCAAACCGTTTTTTCGCCGATCCAACAAATATTAAAACTGCGGCAAACCGATGGTAAGCGTCGTTTGCCCGTTTATCATACAATATTTAACTATTTTGTCAAACGATATACTAGCGTTTCGGTGACATAAGCCAGATTAACTATTTTATCAAAAGCGGAGACACCATGGGACTGACACCTATGGTAACACGCTGCACCGGATGACCGCCGCTCCGTTTGCAGGAACCGTAAAAGCGCCGTCACAAACGCCATGACTTAGCAGGTCAATACCCTTGTACCCGGGAAGTAAGAATGTTTGCTCTTGTTCTGAGTGATTTAATAGAAAGTGAAACAACTCACCGTCAGTTAAGTGGGTCACCAGTTCCGTTCCTTCAGGGAGTGAAAAGGTTTCCACACAAGCTTCACGCAGCACATCATCAATCATTCTATCCGCCAAAGCATTCTGCGGAACCACACCCACATAGAAGGCCTTTCCGTTGCCGTATGTGTTTTGTGTGACCGCCGCATAAGAAATACCCTGATCCGTGTAGCACCCCAGCGCTATGGCTGATTCAGGCTCAATCCAGTCAGCTAAAATCCCGCCTTGGTAAGTGACTCCCTTGTAATTGATGTTATAGGTATCTATCGCCTCATACTCTTCCACGCGGATTCCAACCAGTTCACGCAGGTAACCGGGAAGGACCATTTCGTGGGGTACATTATTTACATTTTTAACGCCGGTGCGGCAAGTAGTCAGTACAACCCCGCCTTCGTTTACGAATTGAATGATTTGGTTGGCATATTCCTTTGTTAGAATATACTTATACGGTAGTATGACAAGCTTATACGGGCTGAGCGCGTCACATACCCCAATGAAACGCGTGTTGACGCCTCTGGCACTCAACGCTCTATAGTACGGCAACAAAGCCTCTGTATAGTTAAAAGCGACACTATTCGGCTGTTGAGCGAACGCCCAACGATCCTCATAATCGGTCACTATTGCCACTTCGGCCGGTATTCGGCTTTCTCCAATGGCCTTATATACGGTTTGCAGTTCCGCGCTTACCGCGGCCGCTTCTTTATAACGCCTGGCCGGTATACCGCTGTGATCCAGCAAGCCGTGCCAGTACTGCTCGGTACCGTATAGGCTGGTACGCCATCTAAACCAGATTTGTCCCTTCGCGCCATGCGCCATGTTTTGAAATGTCATGCGCCGCATCTCGCCGGGCCTCAGGTTACGGCCATATGTTTCCCAACCCAGCGCGCCCGCGCTGTTTTCCATAATCCAGAAAGGTTTGGCTTTAAGGCCGTAGATGAAATCTAAACTCTGCGCTCCCCGCAGATAGCTTTCGTACCTATCATTCCAACCGTCCGCATCAAAGTTGTAGTAATAATCATCGGAAACAAAGTCCAACATATTTCCAAACATACCATAATCGATAGAATCATGCATGCCCATGTAATTGTGGGTGATAAAATGATCGGGGCAGATTTCTCTTAGAATTTCCGCTTGCTCACGGGCAAAGCTGATGACGCTTTGGGAATGGA
>WRFT01000081.1 GCA_009776385.1 Clostridia bacterium | reverse complement strand
GAATATGATTTGGTTGAAATGGTACGGTGTTCCGTTATCTTGATGCTCTCAATGGCTAGCTCCCCATTGTTTTCGATGTCGTATGTAATGGTTACCGGCTGGCCCTTTGCCGCCATGTTGGCGCTGAGACTGCGCTTAACGATGATTTCCGGGTCCGGAACACTGCGGCGTATCGTGACGCTTTGCGATATGGAACGGGTAACCTTTTCTCCTTCATCGGTAAAAGCCGGGTACTTTAAGGAGTATGTCAGCTTGCCATTGCCTAATTGTCCCTCCGTAACCCTCCAAACCGTTTTACAGGTATATACAGCGCCCATCTTTAGCATGGTGGAGCCGCCATCACCAAAATCGGTTACTATTTTCCCGTCCGGCCCATACAATGACGCATTTCCGGCTAAATCCGAATCGCCGATATTGGAGACCTTGACGGTCACTTCCACGTTTCTGGGGCCCGCCAGGATGGATGGGGAAACAGATAATTCCAGTTTTACGGGGATATATTCCGCACAAGCCCCTGCAAACGGCACTAAAGCCGCCAGCAGAACAGCGGCCAGCCCTATGACTAACATTTTTCTCATGATGCTTCGGTCAGGCGGACGGGCCTGCCCTTCCTCCCTTTCATCTTACCGGTAAGAACCGATACGCGTCAGGTGAATCCCGGTTAGCAACCCAAGGAAACAGAATCTTTACAAAAACTCAATCACTCTGTCATATTGTAATGTGAAACCTGCCTGTTGTCAAGGATTTGATAGGTTACAGGGCATAATGTAGCGTACTTTTGTAACAATTTTTTACAGAGAAGAAACAATATGGTATAATTAAATATATTGTCAGGAACGGGGGTGTTGTATTGCACCGCAATAAAAATACAGACGGAACAGACCCGATAACTGCCGGGGCCTATCATAAAAAACGGCATAATGAACAGACGCGCGGCATGCGCCCGAGGAATGATATGGGTGATAACGCCGAGTACAATAAATATAACGTCAACCATGCGCGCAGCGCGAATCAACCGTACGAAGCATATAACGAGGCTCATGCGTATCCGGCTTACCCGCAAAACGGCGGCGAAGCATACCCAAACGGGTATAACGAACCGTACCCATACGACACGGTGCGGGAAGACCCCGCGTATCCGGCTTACCCGCAAAACGGCGGCGAAGCGTACCCAAACGGGTATAACGAACCGTACCCATACGACACGGCGCGGGAGGATGCCGCGTATCCGGCTTACCCGCAGGACGGCGGCGAAGCGTACCCAAACGGGTACAACGAACCGTACCCATACGACGCGGCGCGGGAAGACCCCGCGTATCCGGCTTACCCGCAGGACGGCGGCGAAGCGTACCCAAGCGAGTATAACGAACCGTACCCATACGACGCGGCGCGGGAGGATGCCGTGTATCCGGCTTACCCGCAGGACGGCGGCGAAGCGTACCCAAACGGGTATAACGAACCGTACGCAACCAATGCGTCATGGGGACAACCCGCGTATCCGGCCTATCCGCACGATGCGGATCCATACCTATCAAACGCACCGGATGAAAAACCTGCACACCGCACTTTGTTTAAGCCGCGTATGCGCAAACCGAACTTCGCCCTTTCAGTAGCCGTTCAATCCATTCGATTGATGGCGCTCATCATTTTAACGGCGGGCTTATGTGCCGTCGGCGCCGTCATCGGCATCGCCAAGGGGTATGTGGATACCGCTCCCAATTTGGATTTAGCGCGTGTAGACGATCAAGAACAGACTTCCTTTATTTACGATGCCGAAAGCAGGCTTATCACGGAGTATAAGGGTATTGAAAACCGTGTGATGGTATCCATCAAGGCCATGCCTATCTACTTGCAGCATGCCTTCGTCGCCTGCGATGACGCTCGTTTTTACACCCATAGCGGTGTGGACCTAAAGCGTATTGTCGGCGCGTTTATATCTAATCTGTCTTCCTCCTCCACACAGGGGGGTTCCACCATCACCCAGCAGCTCATCAAGCAAACCATTCTGTCCGATGAGCAAAGTTACAAACGTAAAATTCAAGAAGCCTATTTAGCCATACAGCTGGAGACGGAATATTCCAAGGAAGAAATATTGGAAGCCTACTTAAACACCATATACCTGGGTGAAAATTACTACGGCGTACAGGTGGCGGCTGAAGGGTATTTCGGAAAGGCACTCAAGGACCTGTCGCTTCGTGAATGTGCCATGATGGCGGGCATGACACGCAATCCTTATTATTATAATCCGCGTCGCAATTTTTATGTTAGGAACAATTCGGGCGGTACAGATTATACCGCCATCACCAACGACAGAACGGACTATGTGTTAAGGTGCATGCGTGATCATCAATTCATCACCGAGCGCCAGTACCAGGACGCGCTGAGTGTCCAAACCGCTCATGTTTTGACGGAAGCGCCGGGCAATGGAGCGGGCATGTACAAGTACGCCCATTACGTGGAGTATGCGGTCCGTGATATTGTCAACGCGTTTTTAACGCTTGAAAAGCTGGAAAACACAGCCGAAAACAGGTATCGCATGGAGCAAAAACTGCGTACGGGCGGGTACCGGGTCATGTTGGCCATCGATACCGGTATTCAGGAAATTGTGGAATCCACGCTTGAAAACTATAAAAACTATCCGGCTTTGCGTGACCCTGCCGATAAGGTATATCGCCCGCGAAACGCGGACGGCACCTACACCGACATTATACAGCCTCAAGCCGCGGCCGTCGTGCTGGACTACCGGACCGGGGAGCTAAAGGCCATCGTGGGCGGACGCACCCGGCCGACGCAGCGCAAGACGCTCAACCGCGCAACGGATATGAAAATGCCTGTCGGTTCCTCTATCAAGCCCATAGCGGTATATGCGCCGGCCATCGAACTGGGCGGCTCACCGGCGAGCATTGTTTACAACATTCCGGTTCCCATTCAAGGTTGGAAGAACGCTAAGGGCGAGGATTCCTGGCCGCAAAATTTCGGCGGCGGCGGATATGTCGGCGCTGAAACGCTTCGCAAGGCCATGAACAGCAGCCATAACACGGCGGCGGCTCAGGCATTAATGACACTGGTGGGAATTGACAGATCCGTGGATTACCTGCTGCAAATGGGGGTCAACAGAGATCATATCGACGCCACGCCGTTCGGGCTTTCATTGGGTTCCAGCGGTATCACACCGTTGCAGATGTCCGTCGCGTTCGGCACACTGGCCAACGGCGGTATTTATCAGCAGCCGATATCCTTCCTGGGCATCTCAGACGCGAGCGGTACGGTGATATGGGATAGCCATGCCAGGCAAACGCGGCGGCAAGTATTCAAGCATTCCACATCGTTCATGATTGTAGACATGCTAAAAACGGCTATTTCCAACGGAACCGGGTCCGCCGCCAAAATGTCCGGGCAAACCGTCGGAGGCAAGACAGGTACAAACTCCGACAGCCGGGGTATTTCCTTTACGGGTGTCACGGGATATTACGTATCCAGTGTATGGATAGGGCATGATAACTATAAGCCCCTCTCAGGAAAAACCACCGCCGCCAACAGCGCAATACCCCTGTGGAAGGCTTACATGACTAAAATTCACGAGGGATTGCCCAACCGCGATATACTGCCGGGGAACCCGGAGGATTACGGGGTGGAAAAACTAACGACATGCGCCGTATCAGGGCAGTTAGCTACGGAGGCTTGCCGCGCGGACGCGTTCGGCTATGGTACCACGACAGATTACTGGGCCAAGGGTGCAGGCCCCATCACGGAATGTCAGATGCATAAGGTCATGATGATCTGCCGCGATTCTAAAATGTTGGCAACCGATTTCTGCCCGTTCGTATCGGTGGGCAACAGCGGCGTTATCGTCATCCCGAAGGGGCATCCGTTATATCCCTTAATCGGCACAAAGTATGATGATACGCTCAGAAAACACTTTGGTGATTTTGCCACCTTGCAATATACGGCGGACGCGGACCGTAACGCCGCGCTCAACAGCATGATTGTGTGTACATTGCACAACGCGTACACGCAGCATGGCGGTGATTATGTTGTGGAGACTACGCTTAGGCCCGATGCCGAAAGCCTGCTCGCACAAGCGCAGTTGATACTATCAGGCGTAACGGATCCGGATATGTATCAGGCGTTGGAAGACGCCATCCTCAATTTAAGCAGAACGTTAGATCAGGAAAACCTACAGGCGGCTACGCTCACCACGGCCATGTCCTACTTGACGCAAGTCATCGCGTCCCTGCGATAAGCCATATGCCGCGCTGATGTTACAGGTCTTTATGCGTATAAAAAGCGCGGCCGCTTGCCATGTCGCCCACCGTGTGTCCCTTACCTATCAAGCGATATTTGTAAGTAGTAAGGCCTTCCGTCCCCACGGGGCCGCGCGCGTGCAGCTTGCCCGTGGCTACGCCGACTTCCGCGCCGAATCCATAGCGAAAACCGTCTGAAAAGCGGGTCGAGCAGTTATGAAACACACCCGCGCTGTCCACCCGCGTCATAAACGTCTCCGCCGCGGCGCTGTCGGTGGTTACAATGGCGTCGGTGTGCCCGGATCCATACCGATTAATATGGGCAATGGCTTCTTCAAGCGAGTCCACTACCCGTACATCCATTTTCAAGTCCAAGTATTCGCGCCCCCAGCCGGTCTCATCGGCTTCAGGGCATGCGATGATGCCGCGGGTGCGCCGGCAGCCGTATAACGTGACGCCCGCGTCATCCATCATAGGCTTTAAGCACGGTAAAAAGCTGTCCGCGGAATGCGTGTGCACCAACAGCGTTTCCGCCGCGTTACAAACGGCCGCGTATTGTGTTTTACTGTCCAAAACGACGCGCAAGGCCATCTCCTTATCATACATCGCGTCTACATAAACATGGCATACCCCGTCGGCATGGCCCATCACCGGGATGCGGCTGTTTTTGATAATTTCGCGTACAAACGCGTTACTGCCGCGCGGTATAATCAAGTCAATCAGGCTATCCAAGCCAAGCATCTGCCCTACTTCATCCCGTGTCTCCATTAAACCCAGGGTATCTTGAGGCAGCCCTGCGCGCGAGAAAGCCTCGCCAAGCGCCTCAAACAACGCGCGGTTGGTTCGCTTGGCTTCGGAACCACCTTTCAATAGCGCCGCGTTACCCGTTTTGACGCACAACGAAGCAATTTGCACCAGCGCGTCGGGCCGGCTTTCAAAAATGACGCCGATCACGCCGATAGGGCAGGTGACACGGTAGAGACATAACCCCGGCGTGAGCTCGCGCGAAAGCGTCACGCGTCCGATGGGATCGGGTAAATCCGCCAGCGCGGTAAGCCCCCGTATGACCTCCGACAGCTTGCCTTCGTCAAAAACGAGCCGATGCAGCAGGGGCGGCGCGAGGCCTTGCTCCGCGGCATCGTCCCTATCGGCGCGGTTCGCGTCAAACAGGTTGGCTTTGGCTTTCTGCAACGCTTCCGCCGCCATTCGCAGCGCCGTATTCCTTAAATCAAACTCTGTGGCAGCCAGTACCAGGGAAGCCGCCCGTGCTTTTTCAGCCTTATCCTTCATACGCGCACCCCGCAAACGTTAAGCTCTGTATAAACTGTATCCCATTATATCGGCGGACACCCGTCATTGCAATGTGTCCCCGCTTTATGCTATAATGCCCCGCGCGAGGCGGAGCAGGGGAGGGGTTGTGATGCCTGGTCATGAGGGCGTCAAGCCCGTCGCGCAAAACCGTAGGGCGCGGCACGATTACTTTGTGGAAGAAACCTATGAATGCGGCATTGTGCTGAAGGGAACGGAAGTCAAATCCATCCGGCAAGGCCGTGTGAGCATGAAGGAATCATACGCGGCGGTGCGAAACGGAGAGGTCTTTGCCGAGGGCATGCATATCAGTCCGTATGAACACGGCAGTTTTTCCAATCAAGATCCGATGCGCCCTAAAAAGCTTCTGCTTCGGAAACCCGAAATCCGCAAACTGCACGGGCTGGTGCAGCGTCAGGGCTATACGCTTATTCCGCTGCGGCTCTACCTGAAAAACGGGCTGATGAAGCTGGAACTGGGCCTGTGCAAGGGTAAGCATACGCATGATAAACGCACCAGCGCGGCTGAGCATGACGCGGAAAGGGAAATTCAAAGAGCGTTCCGTGACAGGCGAAACACGGACGGCTAACATGGGGGTGTTCCGGATTCGACGGGGGTTTTTGAAGGCGTTGTCAGCGAGCCGCGGCCCTGAACCGCGTAATAACGGGACAAATAAAGAAACGACAATAATCATTTAGCCTTCGCGGCTTAATGCCGCGCGTCGGCCCGGGTGCCCCGCACATCCGGCAACCGGCGTCATGAAAGCGGGGAACGGGTACGCTTAAGCTTAGCGGCGTACCGGCATTGATGAAGCTACCGTAACCGGAAGCCTGCCCGCGGGCGTCCGGGGAGGAAACTTTAAAACACGGGATGCGCTCGGAGAACACAACGTCGGCTTGCTTCCGGACAGGGGTTCGACTCCCCTCACCTCCACCATAGAGAAAACCCTTATATCATAACGATTTATAAGGGTTTTATTGTGTCTAAATAATGCGTTTTATACAGTTCTTTATACAGTTCGACACGAAAAAAGCCATTTCAAGCCATCCTAGACCGGATGAAAGCATCAAGGTTTTCCGCCGTCCTACTCTCAAGGTATTCCGACTTTGTGCCGTATATATCCATTGTGGTAGATAGGACGCTATGACCTAACATTAGCTGAATTTCTTTTAAGCTCGCGCCGTTTTCACGGGCATATAACCCGGCTGACGTACGTAAATCATGAAAACGTACGTCACCAAGCCCCAAGCCTCTTACAATCTTCTTAAAAGGCACATAAACAGTATTAGCCGGCAGATGCTGACCGTTTTCATGCGTGAATACCAGATTCATAGGGTTATTATATTCACTGCCAAGGGTTAGCCGCCATTGTGCTTGTGTTGCCTTGACATGACGGAGCATATCCAGAACGGCTCTAGGTGGTTTGATTGTGCGGCGGCTCTTGTCATCGTTCTTCAAGCTTACAAGGCGATAGATGCCGTCCTTCTTCTTCTCGCGTTGGAGTTGATGCCTAACGGTTATCAATCCGTCCTTAAAATCAACATCCTTCCATGTCAACCCGAGTGCCTCGCCTTGACGCAAGCCGCAGAATAAATCAAAGAAATATAAAGCTTCGTATTTATGACCGCGAATAGCCGCTAAGAAGCGGTCAACGTTATCCCGTTCAATTACCGTAGCTTCCCGCTTCTCTACTCGCGGGAGGGATATACCTAAAACCGGGTTGCGTTGTATATGCCTATATGGTTCAACGGCTTTTTCAAGTATGTTATGCATGAGCCCGTTCACGTTGCGTATTGTCTTCGGTGATATTCCGCTCTTCTTCCCGGTACCCTTGCGAAGCTTATTATACTCGCTCTTTATAAGCGATGGGTTTAATTCAAAAAGGCGATACTTCCCGAAACAAGGCTTTAAATAACGGTTGATGATTCCCTCATAGGCTATTCGTGTACTTTCCTTGATGCCGTCCATAAACTCATTTTGATAAATATCAAGCCAAGTCCCAAAGGTCATGTATGACGGCTTTTGATACGTGTTTTCAGAAACGGCGGTTATGCGTTTACTCATTGCGAGCCGCGCCGCTTCTGCCGTATCGCCGTCAATGCTCGTTCTATAGGGCGGCTTCCCGGTGACAGGGTTCGCGGGCATCATGAACAGTATGCGCACCTTCCCATTGTCAAGGAATTGAACGCTTCCGGCACCGTTCCGGGCGCGTTTTAGTTCAGACGCTTTTTTCTTTGGCATTGCTAATCCTCTTTGTTGCCCGCGTTATATCCATCGACTAGGGAGCCTTTTCCCTTGAACATATCAACAACATCCTGCACCGTATAATCATCTATCTTTGCTAGGTCACTCACGTTCTCAATGGCTCGCCT
>WRFT01000080.1 GCA_009776385.1 Clostridia bacterium | reverse complement strand
TGCGGGCAAACATGCCCGCTTCTCCGTTGAATTCCAAGAGCCGGTGTATCGTTTTGGCTTCCATGCCCGACGCGTCCGCCATCCGTTTAGCAGCGCGGCCGGTGGGGGCGCAAAGAACGGGATCTTCGTATTTTAATAGGCGAATCAAGCAGTTGATCAATGTCGTTTTCCCCGTTCCGGGGCCGCCCGTGATGACCGTAACGCCATTTTGAGCGGCAATCAGCGCCGCTGTCCTTTGCATGGCGCTGAGTGTGATGCACTGATCCGCTTCAAAACGGTTGATTACCGCGTCAAAATTATCGGGAACCGACGTTGAAGGAAGCGATAACTCCGCCAAGCGCCTGGCCACCTCGGCCTCGGCATGATGATAGTACGTTAAATAGATATCCTTCGTGCCATTCTCGTTTACAGACACAACAAGCTCATGGTAGAGCAGCATGCTGGCCAGTTCATGTTCCACCGTTTCGGCAGGCACACGTAGCAGACGGGACGCCGAGGATATTAACAATTCTTCCGGCAGAAACACATGGCCGTTCGTTTGCGCGGCATCCCTTAAAATATACTTGATGGCGGAACTGACGCGAGCAGGATTATCTCCCGCCACGCCGAGGGATAAAGCGATACGATCCGCCGTTAAGAACCCGATTCCGTCAATATCGTCGATGAGACGATACGGGTTCTCGCGAATGATTTGCGGCGCGCGGTCTGCGTAAAGTTTGGTTATCTTTACCGCATAGACAATAGGTATGCCATAGCTTTGTAAAAAAACAATGGCTTGGCGTGATAATTCCTGTTCCATAAAACGGTCCGCTATTTGCTTGGCGCGTTTTTTTCCGATTTTTGGTATTTCGCTGAGCCGTTCGGGTTCGTTAGTCATAACATCTAATGTATCCAGGCCAAAATGATCTATAATAAGTCTGGCCGTTGACGCGCCGACGCCCTTGATGAGCCCGGAGGCCAGATAACGCTCTATACCCAGCAGTGTCGTGGGTTTAAGGATTTGGAAAGAATCCGCCTTCCATTGCGTGCCGTACTGGGGATGTTCGATATAGCAGCCCGTGAAGACCACCTGCTCACCGGGTGATAATTCCGGCAAGTTGCCCACAACTGTAATATACTCCTTACCGCCGCGTGTTTGCAGCACGGTGTAGCCGTTCTCCTCATTGCGGTAAGTCGTTTGAATGATAGTCACTTCCAGTGAGGCGAGCGGCGTCTTTTCCTTGGCCAGAGAAAGTCACTCCCTTCCTGACCGGTACGAAATATATTCTTCCAAGCAGAACCCTTTATCTCGCATGGGAATGGAATGCTCCGTACCCACATAGCGGATATGCCAAGGCTCCGCTAAAAAACCCGTGATGGGCTGCTTATCCTCCTCATAACGTATGATGAACCCATACTCCCAGCAATGAGCGGCCAGCCACCGCGCCTGCTCTGTGCCCTTAAAGCTCTTGCCGGGCACCGTGATATCCAGCGCGAGCCCCGTGATATGCTCGCTTGCGCCCGGATCGGCGACGACTTGGCGCGCGGCGGAAACCGCCTGATCACGAGAGAGGTTGCCGCGTATATAATCGGCCACCTGTGCGTCAAATAGCTCTTTTTGCTGCTGATAAGTACGGTAAGCGGAACTAATTTGCCAGTTGGTAACGCCGTCCTCTTTCGCCTTGCGGAACATGGCTGCCAGGTTTAAGACGGCTTCACGGTTGGCCAGGGTGCCTTCGTATTTAACAGAAACCAGGTCCGCGGCGCAATAGTCCTCTATTCTAACCAGATCATCCGGTTGATATTCGGAGCCCACGGGATATGCTTTGCTAACGATAAACGGCAGACGCGAGTCTTGGGTCGGCACGGGCGTCGGGGAAGGTGATGGTATCGGCGTAAATGTTACGACGGCACGATTCGCGGCGGATGAATAGAGCGTCTCCAATGTAACAGGGCCCGCTACGCCATCGGCGTCAAGCCCATGCTGGTGTTGAAACGCGATGACCGCCGCCCGTGTACCCGTACCAAACCGGCCATCCACCTGGCCTGAATAAAAGCCCAACTGCGCCAAACGTTCCTGTATCTTTGCGACTTCATCACCTTGCGAGCCGGATTTATATAGAATGCCGGGCATGGTTATTCCCGGCTCCGGCGTGATGGACATAACGCTATTCATGACGGGCACGGGCGTTGGCGTCAGATTCATTTCACGGCGCACATCACCGGCAAGGTCGAAGAGCGGTACAGCCATTATTCCACAGATAATTAACAAACCAACGAGGACAATCACGCCGAACGCGCGCAGCTTATGCGACTTTTTTCTTCCGTGACGCGGCATCGCGTTCCTTCCCGCCCCTAAAACAACGCGTCCGCGAACGCGGCCGCGTCGAAGGGCTGTAAATCGTCGATTCCCTCGCCCACACCGATATACCAAACGGGAACATCCAGTTCGCGCCTGATAGCCACGGCAATACCGCCCTTAGCGGTCCCATCCAGTTTGGTTAAAACGATGCCGTTAATCTTTTTTACCTCTTTTAACGGGCTCGCTTGATTAAGACCGTTCTGCCCGTTTACGGCATCCAGTACCAGAATACAGCGCAGGTCGGCTTGGGGATACTCCCTGGCAATAACGCGGCGCATTTTTTCAAGCTCATCCATGAGATTTTTCTTGTTATGCAGGCGGCCTGCCGTGTCGATGATTAATAAGTCCGTACCGGAAGCCTTGGCGGAAGTGACCGCGTCGTAAACAACAGCCGCCGGATCCGCGCCTTCATGCAGTTTGATGATGGGCGTACGCGCGCGTTCCGCCCAACAGGTTAACTGCTCGGCCGCGGCGGCGCGGAATGTATCGGCGGCGGCAAGCATGACGGTTCTGCCGATTGCTTGAAACCTGAGAGCCAGCTTTCCGATAGTGGTGGTTTTTCCCACGCCGTTCACGCCAACAACCAGCATCACCATAGGCCATATCAAGGGCGGGCGTTTGACATCCATTTCTTCCGCGATGATTTCCTTGAGTAACGCACGGGCGGACGATGTGTCTTTAGCGCCGGCTGTTTTCATTCTGCTTTTTAACTCACCGATAGCACGGCTTGCCGTCGCCGCGCCCATATCGGCCATAATCAAGATGGCTTCCAACTCATCGAAAAAATCATCATCCGCGCGTTCAGATTGTTCCGCCAACTCATCCACGCGCTTGGTCAGACTGCCGCGTGTTTTACTTAGGCCTTCCCTCAAGCGGGCAAACAGACCCTTTGGATCACTCGTAAGCCATCACCTCCGTTACGCGGTATAATCCGTCAGTTTTACCGACACCATTTTAGATACGCCCTTTTCTTCCATAGTCACACCATACAGCACATCACAACGTTCCATTGTTTGCTTGCGATGCGTGACGACGATAAACTGGGTTTCACGCCCGTACTCCGTTAAAAAGTCCGCGAAAAAGTCGATATTGGCTTCATCCAGCGCCGCCTCAATTTCGTCTAACAAGCAAAAAGGCGTCGCCTTTAACTTTAGCATGGCAAATAGGATGGCAATGGCGCACAGTGCCTTTTCACCGCCGGATAACAAGGACAGCAATTGTAATCTCTTCCCCGGCGGCTGCGCGACAACATCTATACCGCAGTTTAGCGCGTCATTGGGATCTTGAAGTTTCAACTCCGCCTGGCCGCCGCCAAAAAGCTTCGTAAATGTTTCTTTAAAGTACGCTTGTATACGAACAAATTGGCTGATGAACTGTTTTTCCATTTGCGTATCCAACTGGCGTATGAGCTTCTCCAAATCCGACCGCGCCTTGTAAAGATCGTCCCGCTGCACCGCCAACTCATCGCGGCGCTCTTTCGTTTCCGCGTACTCTTCAATCGCGCCCGGATTGACATTGCCTAAGGCGTTGATTTCTTCCCTGAGCTGCGCGGCGCGCTTATCGGATACGCCTGTTTCAAATTTACCGGCGCGTCTGAAGGATTCCGCGCCCGCATAGGTCAGCTCGTACCTATCCCATATACGTTCGCGCATTAAAGTCAATTCGCCTTCCAATTTGGCTAAAGACAGTTCCGCGCGCTGCCGTTTATCGGTGTCCGTTTCACTTTGACGGTAAAGCTGATCTATCTCATCGCGCAGGGTGTTTAGCTTTTCCTGTTCACCCCGGCGATTCGCTTCCGCGTTATCGACCTTTTCTTTATACAGGTCTCTATGCGTTAAGGATGCCTGTGTCCGCAGCGTCCCGGCCTGATATTCGGATAAGGCAAGCGTGATATCTTCCTGTAACCGGGTTATGGCATCGGCTCGGCGGGCGAGCTTATCTTGCAGATCCTTTTCATCTGAATCATACCGCTGTTGGTTCTTCAAGGCAGATGACACATCATGCTCCGCTTTGCTTAAACGCAGCAATGCCTGTGTATATTCCTCGCGCAGCCCCTCCTGTTTAAGGCGGGCTTCCTGCGCTGCCAAACGCAACGCCTCTGCCTCGGATTGCATGGCTTGATGATCGGTTTGACCGGAGTCCCGGCCCGATTCAATACGGACTAAGTCCTCATCAATGGCCGCCATGCCATCACGCATTTGCTCGGCAGCCAGCAATACAGCCTCTAAACGCGCCCGGGTATTTTGAAGGCCCTCTTCGAAAGCTAAAACGCGTTCCTGCTCCCTTGCCGAGTCGATCTCCGCTGCGTGTGCGCTGGCCAACGCTTTTTCCCGCTGCTCCTGTAATAGGCTCAGTTCCGCTTCAAGCCGCTCCGCTTCCGCTGATAAAGCGACGGAGTCCCCGCTCTTGCTTGCCACGGATTGCGTTAAAGTCTTCACTTCCCGGTCACGGGATAACAGACGGCCGGCGCCTTGCCTGACAGAACCGCCTGTCATGGATCCGCCTGAATGCATGACATCCCCTTCCGGTGTAACCAGTCGGAAAGCATGCCGCCCCTCGCGCATAATGGTAATGCCGTCATCAAGCGATTCGGCTATTATCGTGCGGCCCAACAGATACTCCGCAACGGTTCGGTACTCGGGTGAAAAATCCACCAGTTCGGAGGCGACTCCCAAACACCCGTGCATGGATAAAACACGCCGCTCATCCTGATTGAGGGTTCTTGAACGAATGGCGCTGACAGGCAGTAAAGTCACGCGGCCCATCCCGTTCTTTTTTAAATGTTCTATCAGGCGCTTGGCCGTTTCCTCATTGTCGGTGACGATATTTTGCAAGGCGGACCCCAGCGCCATGTCAATAGCCGTTTCTAAATGCTCGGGCACTTGAAGCAGTCTGGCTACAACACCATGCACGCCTCGGATACCTGCCTGCTCTGAGTAAGCTAACGCGGCGCGCACCGGCTGCTGATATCCCTCGTAGGCACGGGTCATCTCCTGCAAGGTGCTCAAACGGCTTTCCAACGAACCGCGTTCCCGCGCGTTTTCCCGTATCGCGTCGGCAACTTCCGATACGCGGACAGTCACTTTTTGGGATGCCTTTTCTATCTTGGCACATTGTGTTTCCAAATCGCGGCATTTAAGTGACGCCGCTGTTTCCTGCTCCATGGCGGCAAGCAGCGCAGCCTGTGTGGATTCAACGGAAATACGCAATTCGGCGGCATCTTGCTCAATTCCGTACAAACGGCTCTCCATCTGCGCGCGGACGGCTGTTTGGCGTTGACGCGAAGCTTCTAAATTGGAAACACGGTTCATGGCATCTATCAGGGCCGCTTTTTGATGCTCGAGAGAGGCCTCTATATCACTTGTGATTTGTACGGATGTTTTCCATTCCGCTTCCGCTGCCTGCACCTCAGCCTTCACTTCCATGCTGATGGCCCCCAGACGAGCTACGCCGTCTTCCCGGTCTACCTGCAAGGCTTTCAAGGCGGCCAACGCTTTTTCATCTCGCTCCCGTTCCGCTTCCAAACGCTTCAGTTCATTTTCCCGAACCTCACGCTCCATGCCAAACCGCTGAAGACGGGAATCTTCCTCATGATACGCATCCACCGCCTCTGCCTGCTTACGGCGTAATTCCGCCAATTCCGCTTCCAATGCATCCATGGCCGCTTTTTGCGTGTTAAGCTGTTCCTCGGCCTGTGCGGAGCGTGATTCTCTGTCCGTAATTGTCACAAGGGTTTCTTGAAGCTGACGGTTAAAATCGGTAATACGCTCTGACATACGGTCATGACGGACAAGAAACAAATTGAGTTCCAGTTCACGCAGTTCCTCATAAAGCAGTAAATACGCGCGGGCAGCCTCCGCCTGCGCTTCCAAGGGAACGACGAAACGCTCTAACTCCTCAATTCTATCTTCCAGCCTGACAAGATTATCCTCTGTACGTTTCAGCTTGTGCGAGGCTTCTTCCTTACGGGATTTAAAGTTTGCAATACCGGCAGCTTCCTCAAAAACCTTACGCCTTTCCTCGCTTTTTTGGGAAAGAATTTCATCTATCCGGCCTTGGCCTACAATGGAATATCCTTCCTTACCGATACCGGTATCACGGAATAATGATACGACATCCTTTAGACGGCATGCGGTTTGATTAATAAAATACTCTGATTCGCCATCCCTGAACATGCGCCGCGTGATAACGATTTCCGTATAATCTGGCGCCAGATAATGATCTTCATTATCTAAATGCAGGGAGACCTCCGTGTATGTTAAGGGACGGCGTTTTTGTGTGCCGCCGAAAATAACATCTTCCATCTTTCCGCCGCGCAGCGTCTTGACACTCTGTTCACCCAAAACCCAGCGTACCGCATCGGCAATATTGCTTTTCCCTGAACCGTTGGGCCCGACGACACCCGTCACACCGGGAGTAAAAGTAATCTCCGTACGCTCCGCAAAGGATTTAAACCCGAATAATTCCAATTTTTTGAGCCTCATGAACCGCTATCCTCCCCGGTAAGCGCTTCCAAGGCTCTTTTTGCAGCCAATTGCTCCGCTATTTTCTTGCTTTTTCCGCTGCCTTCGGCTAAAACGCCTCGCGCTCCGGTTACGCGCGAATGAAAAATACGGTCATGCGGCGGTCCTTCTGACATAATCACTTCATAAACCGGTAAGGGCTCGCCCGCAGCTTGCAGGTGCTGCTGCAAACCGCCCTTATAATCTTTTGTTAAATCGGGGCTTAAGGTTACATCCGACCACAATGTACGGACGAAATCACGCGCACACTCGATACCTCCATCCAAACAGACGGCGGCAATCAACGCCTCCATCGCATCCGCCAATACCCGTTTCTTCTCGCGTCCCCGTGAAAACTCCTCGCCCTTGTTCAAACGGATGCAGCGTCCCAAGTCCAGACGAACGGCCACGGCAACCAACGCCGCCTCGCATACAAGACGCGCGCGCCTTGCCGTTAAAGCGCCTTCCTGCTCTTGCGGATACGCCCGGTACAGTGTTTCGGCGATAAGAAAACCCAGCGTCGCGTCACCCAAAAACTCCATGCGCTGGTTATCCGGCTCGCCGTAGGATGGATGTGTCAGCGCGCATAACAAGAGGCTTTGATCGTGAAAGGAATACCCCATCCGATCCATCAGCCCCTGTAGATCTGCCGCGCTCGGCATACCGTAGGAGCCCTTTCGGGCTCCGATAACACAATTTACATTGTTCCCCACTTATTATGACAATTATTGACGAGATTCGATGTACTTTACCACATCGTCAACGGTTTTTAACTTTCCAATATCTTCGTCTTCCACTGTCATGCTAAAAGTATCTTCTAAATCCATAATCATAACCATGACGTTTGCGCTATCCGCCTTCAGGTCTTCCATCAGACGCGATTCGCTTTTTACTTGATCGACGGGCACATTTAACTGGCCGGCAATCATTTCCGCAATCTTCTTAAACATTCCTTATCTTACTCCTTCATCATTTTTTTCGTTTGTATCCTGAGCGGGAGGGACGATTCGCATTAAGTTTTCCGTAATCTTACGCGTCACATCCCCGGATACCATTTTTACAGCCTGGCGTATCGCTCCGGCAACGGCATTGCCCC
>WRFT01000079.1 GCA_009776385.1 Clostridia bacterium | reverse complement strand
GGTCGGCAGAGTAGGTCGCCGCCGGATTCCTACCTAATTTACTTTGCGGGGTTTATACCCCGCTTTTTTGTTGCCCTTTTATTGTTTAGTTTCAGAGTAGCATTGTTGCAGAATTATGTTATGTTGAGAGAGTCTCACTTCTCCGTCATCGCGAGCCATGTGAATGGCGCGGCGATCCGGGGTTCCCGCCGTCCTTTTTGCGTATTTCGCATATTTCGCGGTTTAAATCGTCCCTCCCCGCCACTACCCGTATTTCGTAAGGCTTGCAAATTTCATCCGTAAAACGTAAAATAGGCATAACATCATCAACCATCATCCGACAGCATGGAGGGCTATCATGTCACTTGAAAGGGACAGACAGGTCTTGAGGGAGTTGGCGGACCGCTGCGCGCGGATTGCGGCGCTGCCCGTACAGGAAGAAAAACGCATGCTCTGGAAGAAGCTGAACGGCCTTCGCCCCGAGCGCCCCATGGTCATGATCGATCAAATTTGCTGGAGTGAGCTCAACGCGGGAGGCGAACTGACGCTTGTTTGCCAAGATGAGCGCTGCCGGGATTATGAGCAGACACTCCGTCGCATCCTTTACCAATGGGCGCATTTTCCCGTGGACAGCGTGGTCGATTCTTTCATCCGCGTTCCCATGGCTGTTCATAACAGCGGGTTCGGCATCGGTTCCAAGGAAAACATACTCACTATCAACCCGACAAGCGAAGTTTCCAGCCACTGGTACCATAACTTGTTCCGCTCTCCGGAGGATGTGGAAAAAATCCAAACGCCCGTCATTACCCACGACGCTAATGAAACAAAAAGCAGAATGGAAATGGCGGAATGGCTTTTCGGCGGCATCATGGAAACCCGACCGGAGGGTGTGAATCCCTACCTTTCCATATGGGATCCCATCTGCACTTGGATGGGCCCGGAAGGCGTGTTGACGGCGCTTGCGGATCAGCCGGAGTTGATGCACGCCATGGCGGGAAAACTGTCAAACGGGTATCTGTCCATGCTGGATCAACTCGAGGCGTTGGGGGTTCTGTGCCACCATCAATCACTTATTCACTGCACGGGCGCTTTTACGGACGAACTGCCCGGGCAGAATTTTAACCCGCAGAAGCCAAGGACGGCGGATATTTGGATGATGGGGCTGGCGCAGCTGTTCGCGGCGGTCTCCCCCGCCATGTTCGCGGAATACGAATTGGCCTATTCCATGCCTCTGTTTGAACGCTTTGGGCTGGTCTATTACGGATGCTGCGATCCCTTGCATGATAAAATGAAGCAGGTACGCGCCATACCGCGTCTGCGCAAGGTCTCCATGAGCCCTTGGGCAAATCAAGCAAAGGGCGCTCAGGAAATCGGCGCGGACTTCGTTTTTTCCAGAAAACCCAATCCGGCATTCGTGGCCATGCACACCTTTGATGAACGGCTTATTGAAGAGGAGTTCCGCCAAACGCTGGCTTTGTGCGCGCAAAACGGATGCCCGGTTGAGTTTATATTAAAAGACATCAGTACCGTCTGCGGAAAGCCCGAACGGCTGGATAAGTGGGCGGATATTGCCATGAGGTGTGTATGCGCATGATGAAAGCGATTGTCAAGGAAAAGCCAGGCCCCGGGCTTGCCCTGGTATCCAAACCCATTCCCGAACCGGGCCCCGGTGAGGTATTGATTCGTATCCTTAAAACCGCCATATGCGGAACCGATTTTCATGTTTACAACTGGGACGATTGGAGCCGTAAAAACATTCATCCGCCCCTTACAATCGGGCATGAATATGTCGGGGAAATCGCCGCTGCCGGCGCGGGCGCGGAGGGGTTCCGGCAAGGGGAGCGCGTCAGCGGAGAGGGGCATATCGTCTGCGGTCATTGCCGCAACTGCCGTTCGGGAAACGCCCAGTGGTGCAAGCATACCAAGGGTGTCGGGGTAAACAGGGACGGCGCGTTTGCCGAGTATTTATGTATACCGGCGTGTAATGTGGTTCCGGTGAACCCCGCGTTCCCCACAGATATCGTATCCTTCTTTGATGCCCTGGGAAACGCCGCGCATACCGCGCTCATGTACGATGTCGTCGGTGAGGATGTTTTAATTACGGGAATGGGTCCCATCGGCATGATGGCCGCGGCTATATGTAAAAAGAACGGCGCGCGTAGTGTTATCGTGACGGATGTCAGCGACTATCGTCTGGCCATGGCGCGCCGTTTAGGCGCGACAACGGCTGTCAACATCCGCTCGGAGCGTTTGGAAGACGCGATGGCGGCCGCGCATATGGTGGAGGGCTTTGATGTAGGCTTGGAAATGAGCGGCAACCCCTTGGCGCTGCGGCAAATGCTGGGGGTGATGCGCAACGGCGGCAAGATTGCCCTGTTGGGTTTTCTGTCCGAGCCGGCCCCCATCGATATGAATGACATCATTTTCAAGGGGCTGACCCTCACGGGTATCTATGGCAGGCGAATGTATGAAACATGGTATAAAATGGGCGCGATGATTGAGGCGGGCCTGGACATCTCCCCCGTGATTTCGCATCGTTTTCACTACACGGACTACGAAAAAGGGTTTGCCGCCATGGCCGGCGGCGAATGCGGGAAAGTCATTTTAGATTGGGGTGCGGACGCTTGATGAATAAAAAAGCGCTGGATATTTATCGCGGGCAGCTTGCCGTTATTAAAGAAAACGGGGTGTATAAAAATGAACGGGTGCTGGCGGCGCGGCAAGGCGTTAAAATCAGCACGGAACAAGTCTCTAATGTATTGAATATGTGCGCGAACAATTACCTGGGCCTGTCTTCCGATTTAGGTATCATTGCAAGCGCGAAGGAATCGTATGATCAATGGGGATACGGGCTGTCCAGCGTGCGGTTTATCTGCGGAACACAGCGTATTCACACCACGCTGGAGCGGCGTCTGGCGGATTTCCTTGGTATGGAGGATGCGGTTTTATACTCCTCCTGTTTTGACGCGAACGGCGGCCTGTTTGAAACGCTCCTGCAAGAAGAGGACGCCGTCATTTCCGATGAGCTGAACCACGCGTCCATCATCGACGGAATACGCCTCTCCAAAGCGCGCCGATACCGCTATAAGAACAATGACATGGCCGATCTACGCGCGCGGCTGACGGAGGCGAAAGACGCGCGCATTCGGTTAATTGCCACGGACGGTGTTTTTTCTATGGATGGCATACTGGCAAACCTTCCCGCCATTTGCGATTTGGCCGAGGAGTTTGACGCGCTCGTCATGGTAGACGACAGCCACGCGGTGGGCTTCATCGGCGCCGGAGGGCGCGGCACACCGGAGCACTTTGGCGTGACAGACCGTGTGGATATCCTCACGGGTACCTTCGGCAAGGCCATGGGCGGCGCGTCCGGCGGGTACACGGCCGCCTCGCGCCCCATAACCGACTTGCTGCGGCAACGCTCGCGTCCCTATCTTTTTTCCAATACCTTAGCGCCGGCCATTTGCGCCGCGACCTTAGCGGTACTTGATAAACTTCAGGAAAGCACGGCACTGAGGGATAAGGTATTGGATAACGCCGCTTATTTTAGAAAGCAGTTGCGGGCTGCCGGTTTCGACGTACCGGAAGGATTGCATCCCATCGTGCCCGTCATGCTGTATGATGCGAAGACGGCCGCGGAGTTTGCCGAAAGAATGCTGGATAAGGGCGTGTATGTGATAGGCTTTTCGTATCCGGTGGTTCCCATGGGCAGGGCGCGTATCCGCGCGCAGGTCAGCGCCGCGCACACACGGGCCGATTTAGATTTCGCGGTCGCTTGCTTCGGCAAAGTTAAACAAGAAATGGGCTTAGGCGGCGCTTAAACAAAGCCAAATCTCAGGATATTTTTGCCTGAGCCGCGGTTATATTTTAATCTCTCCGTTTAAAAACTGTTGATACCGGTCGCAAATAGGCTGCGTATCGCCGAAAGCGATTTGCTTTCCCTTGTGCAGCCATAGTACCTTGTTGGATAGTTCACGTACTTGATCCAGCGCGTGTGACACCAGGATGGTCGTCGCTCCGTTAGAGATAATTTCTTTCATTTTCTTTTCGCTCTTTGCGCGGAAAGAGCCGTCGCCCACGGCTAAAACCTCATCTAATATCAGAATATCCGGACGGACGAGTGAGGCGATAGAGAAGGCCAGCCGCGATTTCATTCCGGAGGATAATTGTTTAAAAGGCCTGTCTTCAAACTCCTGCAGTTCAGAAAAATCCAGTATATCCTGATAGGTATCCGTCACGAATTGGCGCGTATTGCCAAGCATGGCGCCGCGCAAAAAAATGTTTTCTTTAATGGTCAGATCGCCGTCAAATCCGCTTCCCAAAGCCAGAAGGGCCGCGATAGATCCTTCTATGCTTACCTGCCCCCGGGAAGGCACCATGATGCCGGATATGGCTTTGAGCAGCGTGGATTTTCCCGCGCCGTTCATGCCGATAATACCCAGCATAAGCCCCTGCTCCAGATGGAAACTAACGCCGTCCACCGCCCAGAACTCCTTGACATGGTATTCACCTTTTAAACGCGCGATGGCGTAGTCCTTCAAGCCTATATCGCGGAAATTGCCGATTCTGTACCGTATGGCGACATCCTGCAAGGTAATCATATTGAGTCCACCCCGTTCGTATTGTTACATGTAATAGAGGAACTTATGGTTAAACTTATGGTAGATAAGATATCCTATGCCAAACAGGATAAACGCGTACCCCGCTGCCAGCAGATGGAAGGCCAAACTGGGGAATTTGTTGTCGATAACAATATCACGAAAATACCGGATATACACGTAAACCGGATTGAGCAAAAACAATCTTTGTATCTGCTCGGGATATGTCGTCACGGAATAGAAGATGGCGGACAGGTACATAAGCAGCATCGTGAATATGCTGTATAGGTACTCGATGTCGCGGAAGAACACATACAGCGCGGAGAGAATCATACTCACGCCCGCGTTGAGTATCGTCAGCATGGCGACAGGGTAGATCAGCGCGAAAAAAGTCAGTCTGAAAGGCAGTCCGTCTATGGCTACGAAGATAAAATAAATCACCAGTGTTATCGCGAAATTGATCAGCGCTTGCAGCATGCGGGAAAAAAGAAACAGGTACTTCGGCACGTTTACAAGCGATATGATACTGCTGTTCGCCAAAAGAGAACGCATGCCTCCGTTCGTCGCTTCGCTGTAGTAATGGAACAGCAGATTGCCGGAGAACAGATAGATGGTATAATGCGGCTGCGTTCTGCCGAAGATGTACGTAAACACCAAGGACATAACAAGCAACTGTAACAGCGGCGCTAAGACACTCCATAATATACCCAGTACGGTGCGCTTGTATTTCTTTTTAAAATCCCGCTTTACGAGTTCCTCAAACAGAAAACGTTGTTCTCTCCATCGCTTAAGCATGGCGGAATCCCCTTCCTTATGGTGTAAACCGATGAATGGAATGCGTTATCCTAATAAGGCGCGCATAAACCTGTCAACCGCGTCTTCCCAAGGCGGCAGGCAATTAAACCCTGCCTCTGTCAAAGAACGGGTGCTCAATCCGGTGTTGAGGGGGCGGTTAGCCTTTGTCTTGTAAGCGGCGGACGGGACGGGTACCGCACGGCATGACAAGCCCGCTATACAAAAGCACCGTACGGCCAGTTCGTAAAAGGAACAATAGCCCTCGTTCACCGCGTGGTAGACGCCGTATTTGTCGGTATGAATCATGTCACACAGCAATGCCGCTAAATCATACGTGTAAGTGGGCGAACCGATTTGGTCATTAACAACCGCCACTTCGTCTCTTTCGCGCCCCAGGCGCAGCATTGTCTTAATAAAGTTATTGCCGTTTATGCCAAAAACCCGGCTGGTGCGTACAATGAAGTGTTTTTCCGTTAATGCCCTGACGATGTCCTCCCCCTTCATTTTCGTCTCCCCATAGACATTCAGGGGCTGTCTTGCGTCGCCTGTTTCCAAAAGCCTGGTTCCCTCGCCGGAAAAAACATAATCGGTGCTGATGCTGATGAGTTTCGCGCCCGTATGGGCGCATGCCGTCGCCACATTCCGCGTCCCTTCCTCGTTGACCGCGCGGCAAGTCTCCCGATGCTCCTGCGCCCCGTCCACATCCGTATACGCCGCGCAATGGATGACGCCGTCCGGCGCAAAGCCCTTTAGTGCCGAATACACGCGGGTTTCGTCGGTGATATCGAAGTCTTCTTTATCAATTCCTATATGGCTTATTCCAAGCTCCGCCAGCTTCTTTATCACATCACTGCCCAACTGCCCGTGAGCGCCCGTGACCATTACTCGCATCGTATATAATGCCTCGTTTTCCCTCCATCACGCGGCGCGTATCGATAAATAAAATCCCCTCGGCGCGTCACATGAGAGGATTTTATTCTAGCATACTTATTTCTGTACGGTCAAATTAAAGCGGGCTGCCTTTTCCAAATGTCAACACTTTGGTGGGATACACTTTAGAAAATCATGTTGTTAGAAAACACTATCCCATCCCGAATAAAAGCTATACCAATAACCTTCGGATTGAGATAAATCAATTTCATAGTCTTTCCATCCCATATATTCTTGCAGTTCATAACAAACCTAAATTGGCCCAAATGTTCTTATACCGATACCATGTATTACGATGACATATTCGCAGCTAAAAACCAGGTGGTTCCCAATGTATACTGATAAAAACCATTCTCCGGTCTCCTCAAATAACCTTTGCGTTTCATCTGCAACAGGCATATGCTCATAATTCCCTTTCAGATTAGTTCGCATATAAAGCATTCCTTCTTTAACTACTAATAACGCATCTTCATATGTTTGTAGTAAATGCTCAACAAGTAACATGCAAGCATCTGAATGCCGTTGAATATAGTTATTTACAAGTTGTATTTTATCGTTTAATTCATCCAACGAGATTCCGGAGATATCATCTGTTGTATCAACGGAAATTGATGGGGAAACAGGTGCCTTTTCAGATTTGTCTATGTCCGCCGGTGTAGTTATATCAACATCGATTGCCGTGTCTGCAAACTTTGAAGGGATGCAGAATACGATTAACAAAGTAGTAATGAGTAGGAATGAGATTATTTTTCGCATATATTTTTCCTCCTTCATTTCTGTTTATGGCCACTCAATCCATTGTCCGGTACTAAAGGAAATCAACATCATTTCAATATCTTTATTGGTAACTATTGCGTCTTCGCCTATTTTCCCACTTGTAACAGATGGAAAGTCATCATTATGATGCCCTGCGTAATAATCACCTATGCCTAAAACATGCGCAAATTCATGTCTAATACTAAACTGTAACAATTCGTCATCTTTCTCATACCCGCTTGCATATTTTCTATATATGCTTACACCGCAGTAACCGCGCACCCAAGGATTCATAGGGTCAGCACCTGTTACTCCCGAATCATTAGAAGTCCTAAATAGAATGGAACGTCCTGCTGCATTCTCGCGAGTAATTATATTGACAACAACGGTGACGGTTTTACCATTCACATCCTGGTACACACCATTCCAACCATCTTGAATGGCATCAACAATATACTCTGGATCAATAGGGCCAGTCACTGTAATATATGCAACCACAATATTATACTCCCCCGCTTCATCATTTTTACGGGGCATGTTGCTTGTGCCGCATACGAATTTTTCCCGATTGTTATATCCCAAACCGACCAACATCCGCTGGGGTCACTTCTGTTCACCGGATCATTCGAACAATACGCAAACAGGTTATGCCCCAACAGCGACCCCGCGCTGCCCAACACCGTATCCGCGTTCAAGAACCTACCCCACTCGGGGTTGTAGTATCGGCTTCTGAGGTAATAAAGCCCGGTCTCCTCGTCGTACACATACCCGCGATACCGGAACGGATTGAGTGTATCTAATGCGGTTGTCAAGGTACTCGACTTTCCTGTTGGCGTCCCGGTTGCTCAATCGTCGCGCTGTTACGCTGCCGCTAACATCGCTCGTTTCGCGCCCCGTCTTCTTCTCGCT
>WRFT01000078.1 GCA_009776385.1 Clostridia bacterium | reverse complement strand
TCTTACTGCGCATTAGGCGTAAACCTCTCCGAACGGGAGATCTCTTCCTCACTTATTTGATGCTGTACGGCTTGGGTCGCACCCTCTGTGAGGCAATGCGTTCTGACAGCCTTATGATATGGGGGGACACCATCCGTGTATCTCAACTGATCGGCGCCATCACATTCATCGTTATAGCTACTTATTTTATCATCCGTACCTATAACAAGCGGCGGCGAAATAATAGCCGCTGAACGCCTTGATTCTACTATGATGAATGACGGGGTACCCTATGTCTTTGTATCGTGACCGATTGTATTTATCCGCAATTGCGGTAGTAAGACCTTATATCAGCCGAAAAAGATCGCTTGTCCCGGATGATAAAGAGTTACGCGCCATACTCAATCGGCATGCCGTTTTATCCGGTGTTGTGCTTGACAGTGATAATGTGTATCTGTTAGGCGACGGGCAAGCAGATAAGCTTTATCGAGCCGCCTCCATCAGTAAGCTGGTTACCGCTATCGGTGTTATGAAAATGGTTGAAAAAGAACGTTTATCGCTGGACGCACCCATCACTTCTTTCACTCCGCTTCGTTTAGGGAATATTTCATTGCGTCAACTGTTATCCCACACATCAGGGTTACACGACCCACCTGATTATGCGAAGGTGTCTCACACAATCAAACCTTTAGACGCGCTCCTTTCAACATTTATCATGAAACCGGGCCCTCATCCCTTCCGATATAGTAACTTTAACTTTGGCATTTTAGGTTCCGTTATCGAATATGTCACCCGTCAGTCGGCTGAGGTATGGATGCGGCAAAATGTCTTTGAACCGCTTTGTTTTCGCGGCACCTATGATACGGCGCGCGCAACGGACGCCTCGGATTCCTATCGTGTCATGTTTCCTTCCAAACCACTGAATGTATATCAAAGAGCGCTGGCGGCACCTGATATTTCATCTCCCGCACCACAGTATCATTATCGTTTCACGGCCGGCAATCTATATACGGACGCGGTTTCGCTGAGGTTGATTTTAGAATTACTCGCCGGCAACGGTAATGGCTTTTTATCCGCTCAGAGCGTACATGCCATGAAATCAACACAGGGTCAATACGGTCCACACGATCGGCAAATGTCTTATGGATTAGGCATGCAAATCATTCGTAACGACGCATACGGCCCTGAGACACTTTACGGTCATCAAGGATTCGCTTACGGGAGTGTCCATATGGCCTTCTTTACGGAATCGTCCCGGCATACTTTTATATCGCTTAACAACGGCGCCAGTGAAGCGCGTGATGGCCGAATGGGTCGGTTAAATCATGATCTTCTTGCATGGGCATTCGGGAAAAGTTTATGACGACAGTTCGGTTTATAACAAAAAGAGATGCCGTCTGCTTGATCTATTCAAGCGACGGATTGCGTTTGATTGTCCCCCATGCCATGTTCAAGGACCGCCCTTGCAAGCCCGGGGACAGCATGGATTTTACGGCATACCAAGGCTGGCTGGACGAAAACGCCGGTCTGTACGCTTATCGCCATGCTGTAGCGTATCTTGCCGCGCGCGCCCGGTCGGAAGAGGAGGTAAACCGTTACCTTCTTAAAGGCGGTTTCAGCGATGCCGCAATAAGTGCCGCATGTGTAAAGCTTAGGCAAATGAAATATGTTAATGACGAAGCATTCGCAAGGTCATGGACCGCCTCTTGTTTACAGAAACGTTACGGCGTATACCGTATCAGACGCGGATTACAGGAAAAAGGCTTGCCTGAGGATGTTATCAATGCGGCCCTTGAAGATGTTGACGAGCAGAGCGCTCTGGTCAGCGCGGTTGAGGTCGCTCAGCGTCTTGTTTTAAAGTACAAGAGGGAACAGGCAAGTAAAGCTATGCCAAAAATCATTCAATCACTTGTCCGACGCGGCTATCCCTTCGGCATCGCGCGATCCGCGGCATCTCTTGTTTTACGTGAGGAACACAGCGGAACGGATGATGAAGAAGGATATGCCGGCAACATGGAAGAATAAAGACATGAGTATTATAACGGTAAAGGTGGTCAAATGGCACAAAGCGGTGATATCGGTATCGATTTAGGAACCAGCAGCATTCTTATCTACATGCAAGGGAAGGGTGTCGTGTTAAACGAGCCTTCAGTGATGGCCATCGACAGAGATAGTCGGAGAGTTCTGGCTATCGGATCGGACGCGCAGCGCATGCTTGGCCGTACGCCTTCCAATATACTGGCTATACAACCCTTACGACAAGGCGTTATCAACGATTTTGAACTGACGGGGGCTATGCTGCATTACTTGGTTCAAAAAGTAATCGGTAAACGTTTTTTTAACCGGCCCCGCGCGGTGATGGCGGTTCCGACGGGCGTAAATGAAATTGAAAAGCGTTCCCTCATGTCTATTATGCTGGATGCCAGTGTCCGCAAAACGCAGCTCGTTGAAAAAACAGTAGCCGCGGCAATCGGCGCTAAACTGTCTATTCATGAAGCCTATGGCAACATGATTGTCGATATCGGCGCGGGTGTCACGGATATCGCAGTCATTTCATCCAGCCATATCATTTTGTCGGGTATGTTGAAAACAGGCGGGGACCAGTTTACGGAAGCCATCGTAAGGCATTTGAAACGCAAGCATAATCTATATATTGGTAATCGATCCGCAGAAGAGCTAAAAGTGAACATTGGATCGGTAATACCCCGGGCAGACGACATATATATGGATGTCACCGGGCGCAGCCTTTTAAGCGGTGTGCCGAAAACCATTAGCATCTCTTCCGGAGAGTTAACAGAAGCGATGGACGACCCGCTGCAAGCCTTCATCGAAGGGTTACATCGATCGCTTGAGGAAACACCCGCGGAGCTCGTGGAAGATATATACGATAAAGGTATCACTTTATCCGGCGGAGGAGCCGAACTGTCCGGGTTAGACATCGCCATATTTGAAGCGCTTAAAGTCAAGTGCTTCGTAGCGCCTGATCCGCAAAAGACCGTGGTGCGCGGGTGCGGAGAGGTCGTTGAAAACCCGCGGGAGATGAACCGCTTTCTTGATGAAAAGCACAGATGGAATCCGGTTGTTTAAGTATTACTTATATTCATAATCTAACTACAGCCATTTTGGCTGCTGCCATAACGTAACCTGCCCTGCTTCCCGCGTTTTAGCTATATCGATGATGCGTTGGTTTGCGCTGCCACGGAACAGTAAGGATAGTGAACATTGATTTTGAATAAAGGGGCCGTCAACTAAAACATCCAGTTCATTAAGCAAGGACGGTGACAGATTCATAAGCTCTTCGTATGTATACCCGGAGTAACCCCATACATTAAGCCCCATTAAATGGGCCTCTTTCGCTATTTCCAGACAGGCCTCACTTTGCGAAAACGGCTCCCCACCCGTCAAGGTTAAGCCGTCAAGCAATGGGTTTTTTTGAATAAAGCGAATAATATCTTGTGTGTCATAAGGCTTCCCCCCATTGGGGTTTAGACTGTCCGGATTATGACAGCCATGGCAGTTATGGGGGCAACCTTGAACAAAAACCGCGTACCGTAACCCCGGACCGTCTACTATCGAATCGGTTTGCAAACCATATATTTGAATATACATCCGTCACGACCTGTTCTTATACTAAATTAACGGATATCGCCGGGTTACGACTCCACGGTGTGCTTTAATCTGTCTTTTTCTTCTGAACGTTTGGCGTTATTGAAGCGGTCTAATGTTCCGACCAGGTAACCGGTTATTCTGCGAATACGGTCAAAACGATGCTCCTCGTCCTCTTCGCGCCCGCATTGCGGACAGCAGTCATGGATGATACCGCTATACCCGCATACCGGATCATGGTCTATCGGATGATTGATGGATCCGTACCCTACGCCTTGGTCATGCATGAATCGGACGACTTTATCAAACGCCTCTAAATTATCGCAGGGGTCGCCGTCCATTTCTACATAGGATATATGCCCCGCGTTCGTTAAGGCATGGTAAGGCGCTTCGAGTGTGATTTTACGGAAAGCGTTGATTGGATAATACACCGGAATATGGAAAGAATTGGTGTAGTAATCGCGGTCAGTAATACCCGGCAGAACACCAAAACGCTGACGATCCAAGCGTATAAAACGCCCGGAAAGCCCCTCCGCCGGCGTCGCGAGCAAGGTATAATTCATTTTGTGTTTCTGTGACAATGCATCGCAATAGTGCCGCATAGCACTGATAATTTCTAAACCCAGGTTCTGACTTTCCTCACTCTCGCCGTGATGCGCGCCGCGCAGCGCTTTGAGGCATTCCGCTAACCCTATAAAACCGATGGACAGTGTGCCATGTTTGACCACTTCGCGTATTTCATCTTCCCACGATAAATTCTCAGAATCTAACCAAACGCCTGCTCCCATAAGAAAAGGGAAGTTTCGGACTTTTTTTCTGGCGATAATCTCAAAGCGCTCGTTCAGTTGACGCGTAATCAACTCCATTTTACGTTCCAGTTCGTCAAAAAACCATTGTATGTCTCCATTCGCCTTGATGGCGATACGCGGTAAATTAATGGAGGAATAGGACAGATTGCCACGTTGGGGGCTCACTTCACGAGTGGGATCATACACATTTGAGATAACGCGCGTGCGGCATCCCATATAGGCAATTTCAGTTTCCGGGCAGCCCGGCTTATAGTATTTAATGTTAAATGGCGCGTCCATAAAGGAGAAATTGGGAAACAGCCGTTTGGCGCTTGTGCGGATAGCCAGTTTGTATAAATCGTAATTCGGATCTCCGGGGTTATAGCTGACCCCTTCTTTTACGCGGAATATTTGGATGGGAAAAATAGGCGTCTCTCCGTTTCCAAGGCCGGCTTCCGTTGCCAATAGTAAGTTCTTAACGACCATCCGCCCTTCAGGAGATGTGTCCATACCGTAGTTGATAGACGAAAAGGGTACCTGCGCGCCCGCCCGGCTGTTCATGGTATTGAGGTTATGTATAAGCGCTTCCATGGCCTGATAAGTCGCTTTGTTCGTTTCTTTTTCGGCTCTTTCTTGTGTAAAGGGCAGTATTTTTTCGAGAACCTGCTTGTCTACGGTACCGGTGAGTTTTTCTTTGAGGGATTGTGTACAGCGTTCGTTTTCTTGAAGCGTAGGTGTACAGCCCTCGCGGCAGCAATCAGAAATCAATTCATTAGCCCACACGTCGGCATTCTCCATGCCGACCAGCATTTCAAGGGATCGGGACAGGTTTCCTTTGTAGCATTTAATAAATGTTTTCTTTACGCCATCGGCCATTCCGTAATCAAAATTCACCACGCTTTGGCCGCCGTGCTGATCGTTTTGATTGGCTTGTATAGCAATACAGGCCAGCGCCGAGTAACTATATATATCTTGCGGTTCACGCAATACGCCATGACCGGTACTGAAGCCTTTCTTGAACAGCTTGACAATATCTATCTGACAGCAAGTTGTGGTTAGTGTATAAAAATCCTGATCGTGAATGTGGATATCGCCTTCACGATGCGCCTGTGAAAACTCCGGGTCGATGACATACATGTTATAAAACTGTTTAGCGCCCTCAGAGCCAAATTTTAACATCGCTCCCATGGCCGTATCACCGTTGATGTTGGCGTTTTCCCTTTTGATATCCGATTCAATCGCATCTTTATAGGCGATGTCTTCAAATATGCGCATGAGACGTGAGTTCATTTCACGAACGCGGCTGCGTTCCGCGCGATATAAAATATAGGCCTTAGCCGTTCGTACAAAACCCTTTTGACCGAGCACCCGTTCGACAGTGTCTTGTACTTCCTCCACTGACGGCGCGGCGGATATGGATTCGTTTTTTTCCAATTCTTCCGCGACACATTCGGCTATGACCCGCGCGGTATCCAACCCCTTTGCGCTGCCGGACGCTTCGAATGCTTTCATTACCGCCGTTTCAATTTTATTCAAGTCAAACGGCACCAGCCGTCCATCACGCTTGCAAATCATTTGAATGGCCATCATTCTCCGCCTCTTACATAATATATTACGATATTTATCGCGCCTGAAAATACACACGGTGATTATATTGTGCGAACATTCTGCTGTCAATACCATATATTGTATTTTTATAGATATTTTTTTCAATATTTTGATAGTTTTAAAGCATGTGTCTTCCTATACTTACTCAGGAAGGTTTTTACGTATGTTTTACAGAAGTATAACGACGCTTGATGCTATCAAGGCGTTTATGAAGAAACCGGAGGAAAATGTTTTGAAATGCAGCCAATGCGGTCACTGGAACCGCTCCACCTTCGATAAGTGTATGAAGTGCGGTCAGACACTACAAAACCATGACGCACAACCTGTCCGAAGCAAATTACCGGATTGGCAGTATTCAGTTAAAAGCAGCGCCGCGGAATATGTTCATGTGGATGAGGACGGAGAAACACAGGTTGTCCCGGATACACGCGAAGCGATGGCCAAACACATCGCGGAGCTTAAAATAAGAAAAGTGAAGGGTGAACAGCGTCAACGCGTTCTGCGTTCGGAAGGGTCGCAAAAAGAGTCATTATCCGCCGGCCTCCAAATAAAAAAACGTCCGGAACGCACGACGTTCTTCACATTTGATCCTTACGAATCATCACGGATTTCAAACCCGGTTCCTATTGATTCGGACACGGACAATCTTCCGGTTTTCAACAGTATCGATGATTCCGGCGCATTGGACATTTTGTTTAAACACGCGGATACAGATCGTTTCCTTCACCCACGCATAGAATACAAGAAGGTCAGAATTCATAGAATGGGCTTTATGAAGCTCATCCGCGCCGCTTTTATCCTGTTAATATGCGCCGTCGTCGCTATATCGGGGTATCTGATTCATCTGGAGCTTACGCGACGCCATGAAGAACGCAGCGAAGCGCTTGTGCCAATCATTTCCGCATCCATGTTAAATGATATGGCTGCGCACACCGTCTTGATTCCGGGCCAAGAAGGCACGATGATTTATATACGGGAACTAAGGTTAAGCTATGAAGTGATGGATGGTTATGCTTCGATAGAGGTTCCCGATCACTACTGGTATGATGAGCATCAAGGTTATTTGCATTCCACCGTAACGGCAACCCTCACTCCTTTTCAAAAACTGGCAAGCGGACAACAACAGCCGCTTCCCGTGGTTACCTACGAAGTAGAAATACCGCTTTCGAAAATCGAATTGCTCTCACCTGATATATCGTTTCTAGAAGTGGCGGTAATGATGTACACGCTCAGAATCCGCGTACAGGAAAACAGCATCGTACATATTAACGATAAAAATGTGACAGATATGATCAATCTTGACGGAGAAATTACCTATAATGCTACTGTACAGCCTATAGGAGATAATGTGTTTACCATTTCAGTTAAAAGCCAGTATTGCAGAGAAAACATAGTTTCTTTAATCTTGTACCGGGCTAAACAAGAAATACCGCTGGATTTGGCTTCTGATACCAGCCAGCGCAGTTCCAGAAAAGAAATGCAAATTACAGCCACAACCATACCGGGTTCAATTGTCAATGTACTCACACCGCATACGGATTTGGATATCACCAGTATTGACTCGAAAGGCACGTTTACTTTTTACGCGGTCTTTTCCGCTATCGGTTATAACACCATTACCATTACGGCTGATTATCCGGGAAGAAAGCAATCTATTATTAACCATGAGGTATATTACGTTCCGCCTGCTTCCGAGTATACAAGAAAAGCATGGGATGTCTTTTCTCAATACGCGGACTTGCTGGCTAACAACGCCATGCGATCGGCGCAAACACAGATTTACGTTTGTAAAGGCACCATTGAACGTATTGTATCGGAAAAACCGCAATTAGCCGTTATGAATATCGGCACTTCCGATCAAGCGCGTTATATCCTTATTGAAAACAATACCCGGGATACATGGTATGTTGGCGCTTACTACCGTGTGTACGCGGACGCGTTTGGTATGTATGACGATATGCCCAGACTGCAAGCACGGTATACTTATCTGGATTAAACCTGTTTTCTTTATGTTTTTAAGCATGATACGCACAGGTGC
>WRFT01000077.1 GCA_009776385.1 Clostridia bacterium | reverse complement strand
TGAACAATCTCCATGTTGTTCACGTTAAAAGCGCCGATCGCATAACCGCCTTCATACGCCTTTTTGAACATCTCCCGCGTGTTAACCAATGCCATATAAAAACCTCCTCATTCATCAACTTTAAAGATTATACCATAACCTTGAAACACTTGAATACCCGCGCATGGAGAGCAGGGAGGTAGGGGTTAGAGTTGCTACAATAGGGAGGAGGGATGCTGGATCGCCACGCTCACGCTCGCGATGACGGGGAAGTAGGGGTTAGAGGTAAGGGGTTAATAAAGCAATGCCCGCCTCCGCGTTCAGCACGGGGGCGGGCTTGTTGCCGTATACTTATTTATACTTATTTGTTAAGAAGGATTACTTGCCTAAAAACGCGTCGATCTGGAACTGTACTTCCGCTACATACTCATCAATTCCGGCATCCTTCAGGTTTTGGATGAATCCGGGGTATACATCATCAAAATCTACAAAACCGGTCATGAGGGGCCTGAAATCTCTCATCGCCTCTTGCAGGCGTACTTCGACTTCCAGCACCTTTTCATTGTTGAACTGGAACCCGAGCATTGCGCTGACGAGCGCGCCCTCGTCCCAGGCCAGATAATTATCGATGTACTCTTGAGAGACATCAGCCGGGAATGCTTTGTAAGAAGCGTTGTCAAACATCCACTCATAGAAGAACTCGGGCAGTGTGCCGCCCTCTTCCAGGGGCGCGACGGCGCCGTCAATCAACTGATAATCCACTCCTTCCACGCCGAAGATGGCCAGACGGAAGTTTTCTTGGCTGCCGTACAGCCAGTTTAAGAACTTCATTGCGCCTTCGGGATTTGCCGCGGAGTAGGGGATAAACAGCGCTTCGCCGCCGGCAGTCGTGATGTACTTGGGCTTATCGGGCGCAAGCAAATAGGTGGCGAGCTTCGCTTCCGGCACGTTGCCGCGCAGGGAATTGATACGCTCCAGGTCTTTACCCAAAGAACCTTCCATCCACAGGTAGTTTCCGCTGTCCAAACGGGCGTCGCGGGCTTCATAGTTGAGTGTTTCCTCATCCGAGAACAGGCCGGCCGCCGCCAGCTTGGCGTTGAACTTGCATAGTTCTTGGAACGCCTCGGTCTCGAAGTAGCAAACCGCTTGCTGCGTGGCTTCGTTGTAGGCTACCAGCTCGTCCCTGGCGATGCACAGAAGCAGCGGCTCGGTGGCGAAGAAACGGGAAATGGGGAAGTACATCGGGTCGCCCACGCCTTTAATTTCCGGGAACATTTCCTTGGCTTTGACGGCAAACTCGAACAAATCATCCGCCGTGGCAATATGGCTCATGCCAACGGCTTCTAAGATATCCTGCCGCAAGCATACGAGTTGCCTCGAGGCGGACGCCGGCTTATACGCCGAGGGAATGGCGAAAATTTCACCGTTGATGGTGCCGCCGCCGCGGATATGCTCGATGGGCAGCACCTTGAGCATGTCTTGGCCGTACGTTTCAATCAGCTCATCCAAGGGCCGGCATTCCTGCCTGTTATAGACCTGGCCGATGTTGCCGGTTCCGTCCCAGTACAAGTCGATGGGATCCATTGCCTGAAGCTTAATGGTTTTGTGATCCCAATACTCGCCCCAGGGCAGCCAAATGACTTCGATTTCCATGTCCAAATCGGCCAGGAGTTTGTCCCCCAGTTCTCCGCGCAAGAGTTCCGTCATCCTGTCGGACTCATCGCCCGGATACAAAATGGTAACCTTTTCCGCGGCATACGCGGGCGCCGCCAGCAAAGCCAGCAGCAGCATTGACGCCAATGCCAAAGTCAATGTCCGTTTCATGTTTTCTCCTCCTTAATGGTTTTATCAGTAACCCGTCCCGATTGGGGCAGGTTGCCTCACTCTTTGACGGCCCCGCTCATGATACCGCTGATAAAATACTTTTGAATGAAGGGGTACAGCAGTATAATCGGCCCGATGGTGACCACGGTTAAACTCATTTTAACGGTTTCCGCCGGTATTTTAATGCTTCCGACACCGGCGGGCATTTGACCGCCCCGGATAGCGTTGACGCTGCTTAACACGTTATAAAGCAAGAATTGCAACGGGTAAAGCTCCTTGCGGTTGATAAAAAACAAAGCGTTCCACCAGTTATTCCAGTAGTTTAAGGCATACATCAGGCCGATGGTGAGCAGGGCGGTCTTGGACAACGGTACCGTAATGCGCCAAAAGATACCGAAATAACCCGCGCCGTCCAGCGTAGCCGATTCATATAAGGACGGAGGTATGTCTGATAAAAAGGTACGCAGCATAAACATATACCATACGCTGAACATACTGGGTAGGATGAGGCCCGCGTAGGTATTGGTAAAGCCCAGATACCGCGAGCAGATGATGTACCAGGGGATTAAACCGGCGCTGAATATGATGGTAAAGTTGCAAACAAAGGCGATGACGCCGCGGTACCTTAAGTGTTTGATGGATAACGCGAACGAAATCATGCCCGTTACCAACAGCGCGCCGAGCGTCCCTACCAGTGTGGTGACAATGGTTACGATGTAGCTGTCGGTAATGCGGCTTCCGCTTTGCCTGAAGATGTAATAGTACGTATCCAGGGAGAACTTGCGGGGCCACATGGCATAACCGTATCTGAGCACATCGGTTTCATCCGATAACGAGACGCTTAACACCAGCCATAACGGATACAGGCATATTAATGAGAAGAAGACGACAAACACCACGCATATCACTTTAAACGGCACATCGCCGCGTGACTGCCTGATGGAACGGTGACGGCCGGGAAACGGCTTCATCAGAACAACCCCTCCCCATCGTTAATGCGTTTCGCCACGGCGTTGGCGCTGATGACCAAAACCAAGCCCAGGACGGATTGCATCAAGCCAACCGCGGTGGCATAGGAAAAGCCAAGCGTACGCATGCTGGTATAAACATACGTATCGATAATTTGAACCCACGGGCCAATGACGGGGTTATTACCGATAATGCCCCATACCATGCCGAAATCACCGTAGAAAATGCGGCCGATGCTTAGCAGTGTAAGGGTTACGGCGGTAGGCTTGAGCATCGGCAGGGTAAGGTGGATAATGCGCCGCCACTTGTTGGCGCCGTCCACTTCCGCCGCCTCAAAGAGGTTCGGGTCAAAATTCGCCATGGCCGCCAGATACAAAATACTGCTGTAACCGCTCCATTTCCATACATTAAAGGTAATTAAAAAGCCCTTCCAGTATTCCCCTTTGGCCATCCACTTAACCGGCTGCCAGCCGAGACTTTTATAAAGCGTGTTAATCATGCCCGTGTCGCTGTTAAACATGGCCCAGGATATGGCGCCTACCACCACCCAGGACAGGAAATACGGAAAAAACATGAGCCCTTGCGCTAAACGCTTCAGCACGCTGCGGCGCAGTTCATTAAGCGCTACGGCAAGGGTAATGGGAAATACCAAGCCTAGCGCCAAGCCCCAGGCATTGATGATGAGCGTATTGCTGACCGAGCGCATCGCGTCTTTACTGATAAAAAACATACGAAACTTATCCAGCCCGACAAACCTGCTGCCAAAGATGCCGTCAAGCGGCTTAAACTCGGTAAAGGCCATGTACACGCCGCCAAACGGGATATAGCATAAGGCAATAAGCAACAGTAAAGCGGGGACGCACATGAGATACAGTGTTTTATTTAAACGCATTTCCTTTAAGAAAACCCGCTCGCGTTTATATGGATACTTTCCCGGACGCGAAACCATTTGCATCACCTCACAAGGGTTAAGGTACCCGGCGGAGAAGCCGCGCTTTACGTATGGAGACGAAGCGTATCCAACAGCACACGCTCACCGCCGGCCAAGCGGCTTTTTTCCGCCGCGAAGGCCATTATGTGGCTTTCAATCAGCCTATCGACAGAAGTTACATCGGTTGTATCAGCGCCTTCCAGGGTGCGCAGGAAGCTGTCCACCAGCGCGGAATCACCGCCGCCGTGCCCGCTGCGAGGGACTTCGGTGTACAGGTTTTCCACACGGTAAGGCGCTGCCGCGTTGGAGACAAAACGCGTAATGGTAATATGCTTGCCGTCATCGCCGCTGATTTCACCGTCTGTGCATAACACGCGGGTGGAGCGATGGATGTGGTTTGTAAAGGCGGACATGACGAAACTGACGGTTACGCCGTTTTCCATTTCTATAAGGCAGGATTGGTTGTCACACACATTGTTATCACAGCGGTACACACACCGGCCGTAGGGGCCCGTTTTAAGCGCCTCCAGGAGGCCGGAGCGCGTTTGATCGGAGGTGAGCACGGCCGCAGGCCAATTCCCCATCACGGGCAGATAACATTTTTCCGCGTCGAAACGGCAGTCAGCGCGTACCGCGCAGTTACAGCAGCGGTCCGCGCTGCCTTCAGGCGCGTTGGCGGGTGTAAAGTATGTTAAAGCGCCCACAGAGGAAATTGCTTTGCAGCGGCTTTCGGTAAGCCATACCAGTAAATCCATATCATGACAGCATTTTTGCAGAATAATCGGGCTGCTGTTTAAATGATTCGCCCAATTACCGCGAACGAAGCTGTGGGCCATATGATAGTTGCCGATGTTCTCCTCATGCCGGATGGAAACAGGGCAGCCCGCAACGGCCTCGTCCAGCAAGCGCTTTAATGCGGAAAAGAAGGGTGTATAACGCAGCACATGGCATACGGCAACATGCCTGCCCAAGTCCCTGGCGCGATCCCGAATGTCCACGCATTCTTTCAGCGTGGCCGCTATCGGTTTTTCTAAAAGCAGGTCGTATCCCAACTCCATGGCCTTCATGGCTTGCGCGTAATGGTCTTGATCCATGGAGGCGATAATCGCCCCGTCGGCGATTTTCCCAAGCGCCCACAGGGGCTCTACCGAGGAAAAGCACATGGAGGCCGGTACATGAAGCGCCTCCGCCGCGTCCTGCCGCCGCTGTTCGTGCGGCTCGACGATAGCTGCAATGCGGGCGCGCCCGGAGGCGTGCATGTCATCCGCGTATATTCTGCCGCGCTGTCCCGCGCCGATGAGTATGATGCGCATAAATACCTCTTACTTAATAAAGTATGCCGTATATGGTTTGAACCTGCGCTCAGCATAACAGTCTCCCTTGCCGTCCGCAATAAGTTGCGTAAAATTTTCGTTCGTTGCGCACACATTCATGGTGATTTGTTTCGTTCTATGTTACAATGAACACGGGAGATGATTCTGTGAGCACGATGCGAGATATCGCGAACCTGGCCGGCGTGTCGGTAGCGACGGTATCACGGGTTATCAATGATGATAAAACCTACAGCATGAAACAGGAAACGCGCGACCGCGTATGGAAGGCCGCCGCGCAAACGCATTACCGCCTGCCGCTGATGCGGACGGACGCGGCCCGCGAAAGCGGAAAGGTGAACTGCCGCGTGGGTTGCGTGCTGAGCATCGTGACGGATAAATACCGCGATCCGTACTTCATGAGTATTCTGTCGGGTGTTGAAGCGCGCCTGGCGCGTTACGGCTATTCACTGGATTTTCTGCGTTCCCAATCGGAGCTTAAGAACAAGAGCATTCTAAACGAGATACTGGACAATCCGCCGGATGCCCTCATCCTGATGGATACCCTCAGTCAGCCGCTATATAAGGCGCTGCGGTTAAAGATTCCGGTATGCGTAGGCATAGACACCCAGTTTGATGATATCGATAATGTAGGATACGATCAGTTTGCCACTGCCGTGAACGCCGTTAAGACACTGGTTGACCGGGGGCATCGGGATATCGCGTTTATCGGCGGCAGCCCCACGCTTAACCTATACGACAGCGAGCGTTACGGCGGTTACCTGCACGCCATGCGGATGGCCGGATTGCCGACCCCTGACGCCTGGGCATGCCATTGCGGGTGGGATGAATTGCGTTGTATGGCGCAGGTACAAGCCATGATGCGGCTGCCCGAAAAGCCCACGGCCATCTTCGCCGCAAGTGACCTGATGGCCATCGCGGCGCTGAGCGCGCTTTACTCCATGGGCATCGGCGTGCCCCATCCGGTAGCGGTTATCGGCATTACCAACATAGAGCTTTCCAAGTTTTCCAGCCCGCCGCTGACCACTTTTGAAATTCCCGCCTATGAGATTGGCTTAACGGCGGTGGATTTGGCGCATAACCGGCTTAAGGAAGGGTTCCCGCTGCCGTTTCGCGTTTTACTGCCCACGCGGCTGATATCGCGCGAGTCCGTATAGTACGGGCATCGGCTTACCTTTACTCATCCCGCTCCGGATAGGTTTGGCGATCCTCTATCGGCGGATTCACGCCGCCTTCCGGCGCATAGTGCAAGCTTCGGTCGTGATAGAGGCTGTCAAAAGGCCCTATCTCCTCGGAAACAGGCGGGGTGCCAACGCCTATTGCGCCCAGCGGCATTCTTCCGCCGTTATAGTAGTTCCTGTTCGCGAAACGAAGTGAAGGCAGGTTACCGGACGGGTCGAGCACGGCCAATGCCAGCCGATAAGTGCCTTCTTGAAAGCCCTCGGGTAAAGTGAATGTATCTCGGACTTCATAAGTATGGCCGGGCAGCCAGTTTCTGATATCCACATGAACGATTGCGCTGAACACGGGCTCCCGCGCGTCATTCAGCAGGCTCAGCTCCACAGGCCACGGATAATAAAACGGCGCGTTTCCCGCGTTTTCCACCTGAAAGACGACAGAGAACGGCTCACCGGGATGCGCAACAACCGGATAGGATGCCTGCCGTATGACAAACCGGTACCCAAACGCCTTTTGCATGCGCGCCGCGTTCATTAAAAGGCCGGGCAGCCCCTGCGTGTAATCCGCCACCCACCCTAAGCTGGAGGCATGCGTTTGCGCGATCCAGTCAATGATATAGTCCGTATGCTCATCAACAAGAAGCGTTTCATCCGGATTCCAGCCAATGGGCCTTAGGTCGCCCCAATCATAGGCTATCTCACCGCTGATCATTTGGGCACGCCAGGCATCCCTTTCCATCATCAGCTTTCCGGACAGGCTGTCGTCCCTTAGGGCGAAAGAATCCCAGTAGAAGCCAAATTGATGGTTGGGGAATGTTTCGCCGTACCGAACCATGATTTTCTTATCGGGAAAAGCCATTGTGAAGGCGTCGCCGAATACGGCTTGTATCTCCCGCGAGATACGCTGGCCGCTTCCGCGTATGCTGAGCGGCCAAACATGGTGCTCGCCCCACTTACCCCATAACCCCATTTCGATAGCCGCCACACGCGGATCCCCGTTCCACGCCTCCCCCAGTTTTATAATAAAAGCGGTCATACGCGCTTTAAAGGCATCGTTTACCCACCTGTCTTGAAAGTCGCTGTGATCGAACCCTTCGGGCCAATAGCCATCCGTGCCGTTATCCGGCCCGTCCGGGTAGACAATGACTACCCGGGGAATCACCTTGATGTTTTTGTTTTCGATACCCGCCCAAGCCTTGTTGGACCAATCGATCATCTTTTGCGCGGTGTCATCGGCATACATTTCCAAATCGGTGTACTTGATATACTGCTTGCACACCGTTACGTACTCGCCCTCGGGAAACGCGGCATCCTGAAGATGGCGTGTGGGCCTGAACCCCTTCATCGGGTTTGGAAAGGCTTCCTCTGTTTCTTCAAGCGTGACCGTTATGGTTACATCACCGTCAAAAGAACCTTTGTCCGCGGCTAATGTGTACACGCGCGGCAAGGCCGTAAGGCATATCAAGAGTAAGACGCACCCTAGTGTTAGTCGGAACATCTATAATTCCTCCCTTCTTTGCACCTGATAGGATTTTAGCACAGAATACGAAAAACGGAAGCGGTATTCAGCCGGAAAGAGGATCGTTCCTATTATCGTTAGTACACAGCGCGTTGACAGGCCGGAAACGCCTTTGTTATAATTCGTTTAACGCGGCGGTGAAAAAATGAATTCACCGGAAACGCGTTATACATGGAGAGGTATCGAAGCGGTCATAACGGGGCTGACTCGAAATCAGTTTGAGGGAAACCTCACGTGGGTTCGAATCCCACCCTCTCCGCCAAAAAACGCCTGTACAAATTGCGACGCAATGGGTACAGGCGATTTTGTACTGTTGTGGCATGGAGTTCGTACCCCGAGTTTGTCCTTCCCACTCGTAACAGATGATAGGCGAAAATGATAGTAATACCCATCACCCACTAAACCGGTGATTGGTATAGTTAGAATGCTAAGACCAATCACCTACCAAACTGGTGATACACAACACAAGAAACAATGGCTTTTCTGGTTATCAATGAAAGGTTTTATGTTAGGGGGCCGGGGGAGGTTTCGATTCCTCCCCCTAGGCCCCCTAACTACCCCCTACC
>WRFT01000076.1 GCA_009776385.1 Clostridia bacterium | reverse complement strand
TAACGTTTTCATGTATAAAAACGCCTTGAGTAATCAGGCACATGTGAGTGAAGATTGATAATAGTACGGTTGCTTCTTACCTCATACGGGAACGTTAAACTCATCCAGTAACCTTTGATACTCCGGCCATGTGTCCGGAGAGATTATACTTCTGATCATATGCAAGCGTTCGAATCCGCCCATAATCTTCCCGATTTGACGGAAAGAATCGATGCCGTGTATGACCTGCGTCTTCTTACCGGATTTGGCAATCGACCGGTAGATGTCCGGCCATTCGCCCTGAGGAGGTTTCCCGTCGCCAGGTACCCACTGCAGTACATCCAACTCATTGGTTGAAAGCATCAACTCAAGATGGGGAATCTGACCTACGCCGTCCAGATGATACGTGGAGTGAGGGATGTCTTGTATACCGCGCCGAAGCCTGGGCATCGCGAATTGCGCGAACATCTCCGGGGACAGCATATAGCTCGCGTCACATTGGAGAGTATAGGAAGGCGTGGGGCTCCAAATTTCGGCCCAGTCGCAATAACCCTGGTCACGGCCGATGATATCCGCGAAGTATGCATGGTAGCGCATCCAGATATCCCATAACTCATTCTCTATACGCTCAACCTCTTCCGGCGCGTCGTATAAATCCAGAAAGAGCAGCTCACCCGGCCGGAATACCGATAACAGATCCAAAACGCCGCCCAAGTCGGGCATGGTCATCAGTACCTGCCCGCCCCAGCGCTTTTTGCCGGCACGGTATATATCATTGATACGCTCAAGCCAGATGTTATCTTCGGTAAACTCAAAATGCAGTGCTTCAATGGGCAGTATCTTCTCTGGGCAGAGCCACACCGTATCCGGCGTCGCAAGCACTTTTGCGCCCAAAAAACCGGCCGTGATGCCCGCCCCGAAGTACATCATTTGTAAGAACGGAAAAGCATCGCCCCGGTATGTATAGCAGCTTAACTCACGGTCTACCCGGTTGATTAACTCCTCCGCGCTGATACTCAGGTTGGCATAGTGTTCAAACGACATCCTCGGCATGCCGGGGTCTTGATGGCGTATCCATACCGGGATCAACGGCCTGCCCAGCGTCCCGTTCCACCATGCCGTATAACTCTCCTTAATGCGATCCCACCGGGCAGCGGAAAAATCTATTGCCATCGTATCTACTCCCTTCACGCTAACCCAACGGGAAGCATTCCTTCAACGCACGTAAACCTTCCACCGGATTGTTTAAGGGGAAGTACTCCAATCCCACTGCCCCGGTATACCCGGCACGCGCAAGCGCCCCCATCGCCGCGCCGAAGTCGATTTCATTTTCATGATGCGGCTCGTGGCGGCCCGGGTGCCCGGCGATATGGATATGGCCGATCTTCGCGATGTTGGTCCCGATTTCATGAACCGTATCCTCTTGCATAATGTGCTGGTGATACACGTCGTACAGCACCTGCACACGCGCACAGTCCACTTCGTCCGCCATGCGAAATGCCTCTTCGGACTGCCGTAAATAATAGCCGGGGTGATCGATCTTTGTATTAAGCGGCTCAACAAGCAGCGTTCGGCCGGAGGCTTCCAGCAGGGGCGCGCAAGAACGCAGCCCCTCCACAATGCTTTTGTGCTGTTCCTCGCGCGGCACGCCAATCATCTCCTGCCCCACCTGCGTGATGAGCCGCTCGCATCCGATTTGTATTGAAACTTCGATAGACTCTCTAAGCCCCTCAAGATACGCCCCGCGAAGGGCGGGATCGTTCAGCGGAATAAACCGGGTACACATTGCCGCGGGCTTCAGGCACTGCTCGCGCTGAGCGTGGCAAAGCAATGCTATATCCTGATCCCACCAGCCCCAAAACTCATAATAGTCATAACCGGCCTCGCGGATATGCTTGAGCGCTTCGGGCAGCGGCATACCGGAAAACACGGCGGGAACGCAAACCGAATAGTACATACACATGCCTCCTGGTGTTAATGGATGAGGTATTATACCGCAATTTATCTGAAACCCTGATGATGGTTTTCGCGTTTAAGGGGCTCCTACCGATCCGGAACGGGCATGACGGCTATCCCTTGATGGCTCCGGCCGTGATGCCTTTCACGATGTATTTCTGCATGAATACAAAGAAGAGTATGTTCGGCGCTATGGAGATGACGATGCCGGGCAGCGCGGTTCCCCAATCGGACTGCTCCGCGGAAAAACGGGTATACAGTGCAATTTGGATGTTTAGAAGTTCTTGTTTCGCGCCCGCGACCAACAGATTGATTAAAATATCATTCCATACGGCCAGCGCGTCGATGATCGCCACCGTGATGGCGATGGGTGTAAGCAAGGGCAGTATGATAGCAAAAAAAGTTCGCAGACGCGACGCGCCGTCAATATAAGCGCATTCGTCGAGTTCTCTGGGTACAGTCTTCACGAACCCATGAAACAGGAACACGGCGAGCGGCATTAATAGACCGGTTTGTACAATAATATAACCGAGGCGGTTGCCCAGCATGTTCAATTGCTTGGCTACTTGGATCATGGAAATCATATAGGTTTGGAACGGCACCATCATCGGTATAATAATCAAAATGAACACGACCGTGGAATACTTTGTTTTGGTTCGGGAAAGTTTATAGGCTGCCAGTGAAGCCAAAAGAACGGTTAAGAATACGGAGGAAATCGTATAGATAATCGTATTTAAAAAGAGTTTTGGAAAATCCAGCCTCACCCACACATCGGCATAGCGGCTGAAGTCCCAAACGGAAGGAAGATCCAAAAAGTGGATCATTATATCTCGGTAAGGTTTTAGGGAGTTAAAAAAGATAAGAAACAACGGGTATATCCAAACAAACCCGATTATCAGCATGAGCACATAAACATATATCTGCGCGGCGGATCTTTTTTTCATATCTCTACCTCCCTTTTCTTAAAGAAGGTGAGTTGTATAACCGTGATGACCAGTACTGCCGCAAAAAACACCACGCTCTTAGCGGTAGCCACCCCAAAGCGGTACTTTGAGAACGCTTCCTGATAAATATTCCAGGCTACCGTTGCGGTCGACCCTCCGGGGCCGCCCTTCGTGAATGCCAGTACCACGTCGAATAATTTCAGCGCGCCAATTAAAGAGGTGAATATGCACACCGTCACGGACGGCATGATAAGCGGAAGCGTGATGCGAAAAAAATGACCGATTCCCCGGCTGCCGTCGATTTCTGCGGCTTCCACAATATCCTGAGGGATCCCGATGATCCCCGCGACATAGATAATCATATAAAACCCGACGCTTTGCCATACCGTTAATATCAATACGGAATAGAAGGCAAGAGTTGATGTGCCAAGCCAGCTCCATTTAAATATTTCCAGCCCCGTTAAATCGGCTAGTGCGTCGAAGCCGGGTCCAAACAGAAACCGCCATACTAAAGATACGGCAATCAGGCTGATGATATTGGGAATATAGAAGCAGGAACGCCCGATTTGGGAAACAAGGCCGGATTTAGAAAGCGGCAGCGCGATAATGACAGCCAGAATATTGACAATCACAATATAAAACGCCGCGAAGCGAATGGTAAACTGTATGGCTTTCATAAATTGCGCGTCAATGGTAAAAATCCTGATAAAATTATCGATGCCCACGAAGGTCATGCTTCTGCTTAAGCCGTTCCAGTCAAAAAGCGAGTAGTATATACTCATCACAAAGGGTATGTTTGTGGTTATCAGCACAACTGCCAGCGCCGGGAAGGTAAACATGGCAAAATCCAACCCATTCACGAGCCTTGCGTGCGGCTTTCGCTTCAAAAACAACACCTTCCTTTGTGAACTCCGATTCGTGAAAGAACCGGAAACAAGGCAAGGGGGACATCCGTAAAAAGGATGCCCCCTCGCGCTTATTTGCGGATGGCTACTTGGCCATGTCCCATTCGTTTTGAACCGCCGCGATGCATTCTTCCATGGTCATGTCACCCGCGGCATAGGCCTGTAACAGAATGCCGTGCTCCCATTCAAATCCCAGCGGATAGCTGACATAGATTAACGGCGTAGACTGCCCGTTGGCCACATAATAGCTCGCGCTGTCGTTCAGCATGCCCGCGACGCCGTTGGGGGATTGCTTCTTCGTTGGCGGAATAATGCGCAGCCCCTGGCTTGACATCTCGATAGCCTCATCCGAGGTGGTAAAGTATGCGGCAAACTTTTTAAGCAGTTCCACATCAGCCGAACTCTTGCTAAGCATCCAGCCGCCGGTGGGGCCGGCCATGATTCTGGGAATCGCGCTGCCGTCGTTGGTAACGGGTATCGGCATAAACGCGAGTTCTACTTCCGAGTTAAACTCCACTAGGAGGGGTTCCGCCCAAGAACCCATGTGGATGATCGCCGCGTCGCCATTAGCCAGGGCTACTTCTGAGCGTTCCCAGTCATATTCCATTGTCTTGTCCACGCCGTACTTGATGGTCAGATCGATTACCTTGAACACGTTTTTATAGTACTTTAAGGTATCAAAGGTTAGTTCGCCCGAGTTGAGCTTATCAATGGTGTCTGTGGGGTCGAGTACATTTTCCTGGGATATAAAGCTTGCCGCCATCTGGCCTGTGATCCAGGAGGACTGATGGCCGAAGGCAAAAGGTGTGACGCCCTTTGACTGGAGTTCCTCGCAAAGCGCTTCCAGTTCATCTATGGTTTGCGGCATTTTGGTAATACCGGCATCGTCAAACACCTTTTTGTTGTACATAAACGCGATGCAGACGGGCCCTCCCGGTACCGCCATGACCTTGCCGTCGAAGGTTACGCCGGATAGAAGCTCATCTACAAATCCCTCAAGTATGGGATCTCCGGTCAAATCTACGGCATACTCCATGTAGGGAACCATGGCCGGACCGGCCTCTACCTGGAAAATATCCGGAATATCGCCCGAGTTGACGCGCCCGGCCATGATATCGCCATACCCGTTGGCGCTGTGGATAATCTCAAACTCGACATTGTGTTCCGCTCCGAACTTGTGCATAAGCTCATCCATGAACTCAATCCCGTATGCCTGAAAATCGATGTACGTGAACTTCACCGGCGCTTCGGCGAATGATGCGATGGGCAGCGCTGACAAAAGGATCAGTGTGAGCAGGATGCTTGCTAGTCTTTTCATGGTTTTCAGCCTCCAATTTTGTATTATTTCTATGCCCTCAACGACTCCGGAAGGCATAAAAGCCGAAACGAAAAGGTTAAAACGCCATATAACAAAACACGCCGATATGTAAAATTTCATTTCATTTTAGCATTGAAAAACCGCTGCGTAAATAAGGGATTCTGTCCAACCCTTTCGATAATTTGTCATTGGTAAATCGGAAAACCTAGCGCCTCTTGACAGCGTTATCAAGCGTTACTACACTTGTTTGGCAAGGAGTGTTATGTATGCCGGATGATTTTCTGGGGAATTTTGAGGAGTCAAGGTTTTCCTATAAAAAGCATCCCTTGTTTATTTTTGTGGGCCGTATTCACGGAGAGGTGGAGACCCGGTTCGGCCGGCACCATCACGATGAAGCAAGCGAGATCATTTTTGTTCGTTATGGCGCGGGTTATACAACCATTAACGGGGATGATCATAAAATCCATGCAGGCGACATTGTTTTGCATAACAAGGGTGTGTCTCACGAGGAACAGTGCTTCCCGGAGAGCCCGTCCGGCCCGGTGGAATACTATTACCTGGGTATTGGGAATCTGTTATACGAAGGTATCAAAGAAGGCGATTTAATACCGGAGCATCTGCCCTCTATATACGCATGCGGCGATTATAAAGAAGATGTGGAGAACCTGATGATGAGGCTGTTTGAAGAGTGCAGCCGCAAAGATATCGGTTATTTGCATGTATGCCAAGGGTTGGTTGAAGCGCTGATGATACAAATTATTAGAATTGTAAACAGGAAGTACCGGCTTTTTAGGGAAGAGGAAAATGTACCCATTGTTCAAAAAATCAAAAATATGATAGACCAGAATTTTAATAAAGACATGAAGCTCTCCGAAATCGCTGAGAGGCTGCACATCAGCAGCGACTACCTATCGCATGTGTTTAAAAACAAGACCGGACATTCGCCCATCAACTACCTGATTAACCGCCGGATTATTGAATCCAAGAAGCTCATGCTGCAAACGAACAAGGCTATCAAAGAAATAGCGGCGCTGGTCGGGTGTAAAAGCCCCGCCTATTTCAGTTATTTGTTTAAAAAAGAAACAGGCATTGCTCCCAACGAATATCGGGAGTATGTATATAGAAACGGATCAAGCACCATCGATTTTACGCCAAACGAACAGCAAAATATCGTAAGATTTGAACAAGATCGTTAATTTATACGTGATGCTTCCTATGTTACCATTAAATAAGACGATCTCGGTTTATTCAGTTTAAAATGGAGTTGCTTCGCATGAATGAGCTGCCTTACCGTCAAATACACATGGATTTCCATACATCTCCCGGCATTCCGGATATCGGAACGTCATTGGATGCCGATGAATTTATACGGACGCTCAAAGACGCGCATGTCAATTCCATCAACTTATTCGCGAAATGCCATCACGGCATGTATTACTACCCGACAAAAATCGGAACCATGCATCCGGAACTGACGTTTGACTTGCTCGGCGAACAGGTCAAAGCCTGCCGGAAGGCGGGCATACGCGTCTGTTTCTACTCCACCGTGATATGGAATGAGGATTGGTGTGACAGGCATCCCGAATGGATGCTCATTTCTCCGGACGGCGTACTGGGTCTTAAAAAACCGTTTGAAAGCGGCTATATTGCATGGCGGCACCTGTGCCTTAACAACAGGGAGCTCGTTGCGTATTTAAAAGCGGAGTTTTCAGAAACATACGCGTTATACAAGCCGGACGGCTACTGGATTGATATTGTTAATCAGCAAAACTGTATTTGTAAACGGTGCCTGGCTGACAGAAGGGCGCAGGGTATGAGCGGCAATGACCCGGCGGACATGGCGGCGCACGCCCGTATGGTGGAAATTAGTTTTATGAAAGAAATGTACGGTTTCCTCAAAGAGATGGGGCCCGGGTTGGGCATTTACTTCAACGGCCATCCAAATGAAATGGATCAGGCCGATAACTGTGCTTTATCCGCGCGCCGAAAGCGTTTATATAACTCTTATATTGACATGGAGTCCCTTCCGTCAGAGCTGTGGGGCTATACACATTTTGCCGTGGAGGTCAATTATCTGAACAAATACAACCAGGAATTGACCATGATGAATGGTAAGTTCCACAAGGCCTGGGGGGATTTCGGTTCATTGCGAAACAAGGAAGCATTGGAATATGAATGCTTCCGCGCGCTCGCCAATGGCGCCAAGATATGTGTGGGCGATCAACTTCATCCATCCGGGAAGATTGATCAAACCGTTTATCAAAGAATAGGGGATGTGTTTGCAAAAATCGAAACCAAGGAACCATGGTGCCGAAACACGCAGAAGCTTGCTCAGATAGGCGTATATAATCCCAATAAAGTGTTGGGTGCCGCCAACGAAGGTTTTTACGCTGTCAATACCGCCTGTGAGGGCGTTTATCGTATGCTGTCAGAGTTGCATTATTTATTTGACTTCCTGGATTTTGAGGATGATATTGCAGGTTATGAATTGATTATTCTGCCGGACGATGTTCGCCTCCCCGCAGCTGTCGCGGATAAGCTAACCGCATATATAAAGGACGGCGGGAAACTCCTGCTAACCGCAAAAGCGGCTTTACGTACGGATGCGGATGCGTTCGCGCTGGACGGGCTGGGCATGGAATATCGCGGGGAGGCGGAGTTCTGCCCGCGCTACATGCATATCACAGAGACGTTTATCGGTGTGCCTCCGATGGATTATGTTGTGTATGAGCAGGGCGTCTCGGTGAATGCTTTGCCCGGCAGCCGGGTTTTGGCATATACGGTCGACCCGTATTTTAACCGAACCCATGATCGCTTCTGTTCTCACAGGCAAACGCCGCCGGCCCGAATTACAAGTGAGCCGTGTATCATTCAAAATGGAAATATCATTTACATTTCCAATCCGCTCTTTAAAGATTACGCCGTGAACGGATGCAGGGTATACAGGGATATCATAGCGGACTGCATAGGCCGACTGATGCCAAAGCCTATCGTGCGCTGTGCGCTGCCCACCACCGCTGAGTTAACGTTACGCCGGCAGGGCGGCGCATTGGTGCTGCATGTGCTCAACTATATTATTCAAAGAAAATGCAGAAGTATTGATACCATTGAGGAAGTCTTTCCGCTGTACAACCAAGCCATATCTGTTAAAAACAAGCGGAAACCGAAGCGGGTCTATATGGTTCCCCAGATGAATCATTT
>WRFT01000075.1 GCA_009776385.1 Clostridia bacterium | reverse complement strand
ACCCCGACAAGACCATGCAGGATTTGCTGTCCGACGCGACCGTGGCGATAGGCGAAAAAATTGCCATACGGCGTTTCGCGCGTCTGGAAGCGGCTGACGGGCTGATTGATTCTTATATTCATATCGGCGGAAAAATAGGCGTTCTGCTGGAGATACAAGCGCCGGGCGAGGCGGCGGAACTGCCTGCCGTACGGGAGATGTCGCATGATATTTGCATGCACATCGCCGCGGCGGCGCCCCGATTTGTCCGCAAGGATGAGGTGCCTACGGATAATTTGGATAAAGAAAAGGAAATACTGCGCACGCAGGCGCTTAATGAGGGCAAGCCCGCCAAGATCGTCGATAGAATGGTAGAAGGCCGCATAGAAAAATACTATAAGGAAATATGCCTGCTGGAACAGCCTTTCGTTAAGAATCCGGACATCACAGTTTCAGGCTATATTGCCGAAAAAGCCGCGGAGACGGGCGCGGAACTAAAGGCAGTTCGCTTCATCCGCTTTGAGCGAGGCGAGGGCATTGAAAAGCGTAAGGATAATCTGGCCGAAGAGGTCGCCGCGCAAATGGCCAAATAGCGGGACCCGCCATACGGGAGGGCGCGCTCATGTACCGTAGAGTCATAATCAAGCTAAGCGGGGAAGCGCTGGGTTTACCCGGCGTTCCCTTTCATTCGGTTCAGTTTGACCGCGTGGCGGAGGCTATTAAAACCGTGGCCGAAACCGTCCAAATAGGCATTTTAACGGGCGGCGGCAACCTATGGCGGGGCCGCAAGAATGATTGTCCCGCCATGGATCCGGTGACTTCCGACCACATAGGCATGACGGCGACACTGATGAATAGCCTCTACTTAAAAGACGCGCTGCACAGGACGGGCGTGAAGGCCGAGGTGTTTTCCGCCGTTCCCGTCAACGGCGTTTGCCAACCCTACACCAGGGACGCGGCATCGGCCTATATGGACGCGGGCGGGGTGGCGCTTTTCGCCTTCGGCTCCGGGCTGCCTTTTTTTACCACCGACACGGCGGTGGCGCTGCGGGCGGCGGAGCTTGGCGCGGACGCGATTTTTATGGCTAAGAACACCGGCGGCGTTTATACGGCCGATCCGAACCGCGACGATACCGCGCGGCTGATACCGGACATCACCTACCAACAATGCATTGAGCTGCAATTGGAGGTCATGGATATGACCGCCTTTCAAATTTGCATTCAAAACCACATTCCGCTCATCCGCGTTTTTGGATTAAAAGAACCGGATAATATTCGCAAAGTTTTAAACGGCGACCCGATGGGTTCCTTCGTCCATCCCTGAGCCCATGTATGTAACGCGCCAATGGCGGGATTTCGAGGTTCTGGATACGGGCGACGGTGAAAAGCTAGAACGCTGGCGCGATATACTGCTGGTAAGGCCCGACCCGCAGGTGATTTGGCCTAAGGCGGATCCCGCGTTATGGAACACGGCCAACGCGCGGTATACCCGCTCCAGCAGCGGGGGGGGACGATGGGAACATAACACGCCGCTGCCTGAACGCTGGCATGTGGAATGCATGGGCTTGCGGTTTATCGTGCGGCCGACGGGGTTCAAGCACACCGGGCTCTTCCCCGAGCAGGCTGATAATTGGGAATACATGCACAAACTGACGGGCAAACGCGCCTCCGGCGGGCAGCCCGTTCGGGTGCTGAATTTATTTGGGTATACGGGCGGCGCGTCCTTGGCGTGCGCGCGGGCGGGCGCACAGGTAACCCATGTGGACGCGGCCCGCGGCATGGTGCAGTGGGCTAAGGAAAACCGCGCGGCTTCCGGCTTGCCGGAAACCGCGTTCCGTTTCATCGTAGAGGACGCAAAGGCCTTCGTCGGGCGCGAAACACGGCGCGGAAACCACTACGAGGGCATTATCATGGACCCCCCTTCCTACGGGCGCGGCCCGCAGGGCGAGGTATGGAAACTGGAGGATGAGCTGTTTCAACTGGTATCCCAATGCGCCCGTTTACTGTCGAATGACGCGCTGTTTTTTATCATCAACGGCTATACCACCGGCATACAGGCCGCCGTGCTGCTGACACTTTTAGATAAGGCCGTACGGGCACAACGGGGGGGCAGCGCCGAGGCGGGGGAGGTTTGCCTGCCCGTATCAACCGGAGGCGTGCTGCCCTGCGGCAACACGGGCAGGTGGCAATCGGATGATGCCTGAGCCGTATCGGGTGCTTTTTATGGATAACCATATTATAGCGGCGTTAAAGGCGCCCGGCATCCTCTCTCAGGCGGACAGAACGGGCGATCCGGACATGCTGACGCTGCTTAAAGCGCATGTCAAAGACGTCTATCACAAGCCGGGCGGCGTCTATATAGGCCTCGTGCACCGGCTGGACAGGCCCGTCGGCGGTGTGATGGTCTTTGCGCGAACCAGCAAGGCGGCCGCCCGGCTGTGTGAGCAAATACGGCGCGGAAGCGTGGAACGCGGTTATCTGGCTGTATGCCACGGGGAAGTAAGAGACGGGTTTACCCTGACGGACTGGCTTAAAAAGGACCCCGAAACCAATAAGGTGGCCCTGACGGATACGGATGCCCCCGGCGCGAAGCTGGCCGTCACGCGCTGTGAGCCGATAACCTGCCTGAACGGACGCACGCTTGTGTCCATATGGATAGAAACGGGCCGCGCGCATCAAATACGCGCGCAAATGGCGGCCCGCGGCCATCCCGTGGCGGGCGACACGAAATACGGACGGAACGGTTCCGGAGAACCCGTCGCGCTTTATGCCCGCTCTTTATGTTTTACGCATCCCACGCTCGGCACCCGCATGGCCTTTGAGCATACGCCGGTACACGGCGCTTTCGCGGCCTTTACGGAAGCGGCCGGCCAATAAACCTACGGAGGCACGATGAACCCGCATTTTCGATTTGAGCTTATCAAGAAGGACAGCCGTACCGGCGCGCGGCTCGGTGTGTATCAAACACCGCACGGCGATATTCCCACGCCCGTATATATGCCGGTCGGCACGGCGGCGACGGTCAAGGCCGTCAGCCCCCGCGAACTGCATGACATCAGCACGTCCATCCTTTTATCCAACACCTATCATCTGCATCTGCGGCCGGGAGAGGGCTTGGTGAAGGAAGCGGGCGGCCTGCACGCGTTTATGGGATGGGACAAACCCATCTTAACGGACAGCGGCGGGTACCAGGTGTTCTCACTGGCGGGCATCCGAAAAATAACCGAGGAAGGCGTCGCCTTTCAAAGCCATATCGACGGCTCGCGGCGTTTCATCACCCCGGAGACCTCCGTACGCATTCAGGAAGATTTAGGGTCGGATATCGCCATGGCGCTGGATGTGTGCTCCCCGTACCCCTGCCCCGAGGATAAGGCAAGAGAGGATATGGCGCGTACGCACCGCTGGGCGGAACGCTGCCTTGTTCAGCACGCGAGGGCGGATCAGGCGCTGTTCGGCATTGTGCAAGGTTCCGTCTACCCCGATTTGCGCGTACAAAGCGCCCAAGCCCTCGCCGCCATGCCCTTTGACGGCTACGGCATCGGCGGGCTATCCGTAGGCGAGCCGAAACCCGTTATGTACGATATGCTAAATTGCCTCATGCCGCATATGCCGGAGGATAGGCCGCGGTACTTAATGGGCGTGGGGTCGGCGGATTGCCTGCTGGAGGGCGTCGCGCGCGGCGTGGACATGTTTGACTGCGTGCTGGCCACACGCATCGCGCGCAACGGAACGCTGATGACGAAAACGGGCCGCCTGATTGTAAAAAACGCGGAATACGCCTGGGATTTTACGCCGCCCGAGGCTGACTGCGATTGTTACACCTGCCGCCATTTTACCCGCGCCTATCTGCGCCACCTGTTCAAAGCGCGGGAGATACTGGGGGCGACCCTGGCGACCATCCATAATCTGCGGTTTTTGATACGCCTGATGGAACGCATCCGCGAAGCCATTTTAAATGACAGCTTTACGGAGCTGAAAGAAGCGTATTTAAAGCAGAAGCTCTTTTAGAATCACGGTATTGGTATAAAACAATGCCTCTTGCAGGCGGGTGTATCCATTGCAACCCATGGCATTATACGGTACAATCCGTCTGTTGACACGCGTGTATTCTTGCAATAGCCCAATGAGCCGCATCCTTTTATACCGAAAGGCGGCGCGGGGCATCCGAACCATCAGACCTGCGAGGTGACAAAAGCAGCCTATGACCCATGCCATAAACGTTCCCATCGAAATAGTACGCCCCGCCGCCGGCGGTTATCACGCCGTCATTCTGGATTTTGACGGAACCATCAGCCTGATTCGCGAAGGCTGGCAGCAAATTATGATCCCCTATTTTACCGACCTTCTGTGTGACACGCCGGACGGACGGCAAACGGAGCGGCAGCGGCTGTACGACCGCGCGCGGGAGTTTATCTTTTTGCATACCGGTAAGCAAACCATTTATCAATGCATCGCCGTGGCCGAGGAGATTGAAAAGCTGGGCGGCAGGGCACAAGACCCGCAGGTGTATAAGGATGCATACCATCAGCGGCTGCTGGACCGTATCGATGGCCGCCTGCGCGCCTTGGAAAACGGCACGATGGACCCGGAAACGCTAACGGTACCCAACGCCTATGCCTTGCTTAATTTACTGCGGGAGCGCGGCCTTACGCTGTATTTGGCCAGCGGAACGGATGAAGAGTATGTGCTGAGGGAGGCCCGTCTGCTGGGCGTATCGGGCTATTTCGGGGACCGCATCTACGGGGCGAAGCGCGCGTATCAAACCTTTTCAAAGCAAATGGTTATTGAGGCCCTGCTGCGGGATAATCATCTTTCGGGAGCGCGGCTGCTGGGTTTCGGCGACGGCTATGTGGAAATAGAAAACGTAAAAGCCGTCGGGGGAACCGCGATAGGCGTCGCCTCTAACGAGGCGGAACGCAGTGGTATAGACGCATGGAAACGCGAACGCCTGCTTCGCGCGGGCGCGGACGCCATTATCCCCGACTACCGGGATTTGGACGCGTTATCCGCATACCTGTTTAAAACCATATAAAGGAGTTGGCCGTATGCCCTTTCCGATGTTTGACCGGTCCCGTCTCCTGCTAAAGCCGCTGTCGGAACGCGCGCATGATGTGAACCTGTCGGTCATGATGCGTCCGGACGCCGTGCCGGACACCGCCTTTGCGGACATTAACGCGGTCGCCGAACGTATCATCCGGGCGCGCAAGCAAGGGGCATGCGTGTTGATGATGCTGGGCGCCCATGTGATCCGCGCGGGCGCGGCGCCCTGCCTGATCCGCCTGATGGAGGAAGGGTATATCACCCATTTCGCGCTGAACGGCGCGGGCGGCATACACGATTTTGAACTGGCCATGATCGGCGCTACCTGCGAAAGCGTGGCCCGGTACATCAGCGAGGGGCAGTTCGGGCTGTGGCAGGAAACCGACCGCTATAACCGGGCTGTCAATGAAGGGGCTCGGGATGGGTTGGGGTTCGGCGAATCTCTGGGCCGGTATATATGGGAAAATAACTTCCCGTACCGCGATGTGAGCCTGCTGGCCGCCGCCTACCGGCTGAAGGTGCCCGCGACGGTTCATGTCGGTATCGGCTGCGATATTGTGCATGAACTGCCCGGCGCGGACGGGGCGGCTATCGGCGAGGCCAGTTACCGTGATTTTCTTATATACACACACAGCTTACAATCTCTGGAGGGCGGCGTTTTTTTAAATGTCGGATCGGCGGTGATTGGCCCGGAGGTATACCTGAAGGCGCTGTCCATGTGCCGCAACGCAGCCGCGCGGGAAGGACGGCGCTTGGCGCGTTTTACCACGGCGGTTTTCGATTTGCATCCGTTAGAGCAGGAAGATACCAGCCATGAACCGGACAAGAGTAACCCCTATTACTACTACCGGCCGTGGAAGACCATCCTTTCCCGAACGGTGGCGGACGGCGGGGAAAGCTTTTATATACGGGGACACCACCAAAAGACCGTCCCCGCGCTGACCCATCGGCTGCTGCACGGCGGGGATTGAGGCATGCCTATGCGCAGAGAGCGGCTAACCAACATACTGCAAAAACTCCCGCACGCCCGTATCTGCGTGATAGGCGACCTGTTTTTAGACAAATGGGTCTTCATTGACCCACAATTGGATGAACCTTCCCTGGAAACAGGCCTGCCCGCGCATCAAGCCGTCTATACCCGTACATGCCCCGGTGCGGCCGGCACGGTTATGAAGGATTTGAAGGCCCTGGGCGTGGGATACGTATCCGCCGTCAGCCTGATAGGCGACGACGGCGACGGTTTTGAGGTGCTGCGCGGCTTGCAAAGCCGGGGAGTGGACACAGCCCGCGTCATTCAAAGCCCGAAAGTGGTGACACCAACCTACTTCAAGCCGTTATTCCTCGGGCAGGACGGCGCGACGGAGGGCAGCCGCGTCGATTTTAAAAACCTTCACATCACGCCTGCGGAGTTACAAGACGCCTTGATGAACGCGCTTCATGCAGCCGCGGCACAAAACGACGCGCTTCTGGCGGTGGATCAGCTGACGCTGGCCGACACCGGCGTCGTCACCCAAGCCGTGCGGGAAGCGCTTGCGTCCGCCGCGCGCGGGCGTCCCGGGCTGCTGGTTTACGCGGACTCCCGCGCCTTCATCGGCCGCTTTAAGGATGTCATTATAAAATGCAACCATATCGAGGCGGTGCGTATGACGCTAGGCGCATCCTTGGCAGATGACGGGCCGCTTGCTTGGGAAAGCGTCTTTCGCGCATTGGACAGCTTATCGGCCCAAACAGGCCGTGAGCCCTTCGTCACCTGCGGCGCGCACGGCATCGCCTTTCGGCACGGCATAAAAAACACGGAGCTGCCGGCGGCACGGCAGGACGGCCCCATCGACGTATGCGGCGCGGGCGACGCTTGCAGCGCGGGTATCGTCTCCGCGTTGAGCGTGGGGGCCGATTACCGCGAGGCGGCCTTTCTGGGCATGCTGGCCTCGGGCGTAACGGTGCGTAAGCTCGGTGAGACCGGAGAGGCGAGCCCGGAAGAGATCATACAGTTGTATGATGAACAGTTCGCGCAGGAGGTTACATGAACGGGTGCTGCCTTGCCATTGACATAGGCGGTTCTAAAATCGCGCTGGGGCTGGTGACGCGCGAAGGGAAAATTATTCAAAAGAAACGCTTTGCGCGGCCTTCACGCGATGCCGGGCAGTTGGCGGAACACATCGCGCAAAACGCGAAAGCGCTGCTGTTTAATTTTACGGAAATCGCGCCGGAGCTGATCGGCATTACCATACCCGGGCTGGCCGATCCCCGGCGGGGCTACTGGGTGGAGGCGAGTTTTTCGGGCATCCGCGATCTGCCCATTGCGGATATACTTTCCGACAGCCTGCGTCTTCCGGCCTATGCCGACAATGACGGGCAAGCCTGCGCGCTGGCCGAAAAATTGTACGGCGCCTGCCGTGACACGGAGGATTTCATCTATGTTACGGTGTCCAACGGCATCGGCTCAGCGCTTTTTCTAAACGGCTGTTTGTACGGGGGAAGCCTCGGCAACGCCGGTGAACTCGGCCATTGCGTGGTGGTGGAAGACGGCCGGCTCTGCGCTTGCGGCAACCGCGGCTGCCTTGAAATGCACGCGGCAGGGCCCGGCATCGCGGCCAATTACGCGGAACTGGGCGGCAGGCCGGCACTTGACGGAACGCCCGCCGACGCCGCCGAAATTGCCGCCCGCGCGCTGGCCTCCGACCCCCCGGCGCTGGCCGCCTACGCCCTGGAGGGGGAACTGCTGGGCAAGGCGCTGGCCTTTGCCTGCAATATCATCAACCCCGGCAGGGTGGTCATTGGCGGGGGGGTGTCGCTGTCCTTTCCCCTCTTTGCGGAGACGCTTCATCAGGCGCTCTTCAAGCGCCTGTACCGCTCCGCCAATCCGCATCTTACCATACTGCCCAGCGGGCATGGCGGCGACGGCGGGCTTTTAGGCGCGGCGGCGGCTGCCTTCTGCCTGAGCGAAATGCGTTACTATACGTTTTTTACCTAATACAAGCACCTTTAGGAAGGACGGGAAACGATGCAAGCTTATGAATTATTAAAGACGTACCGAAAGGAATTGATTGCGGAAATAGAGGCCGTTCAAGAAGGCGACTTTGAAGGCTGTATCCGCCTTCTGCTGGACGCGTACCGGCAGGATAAGCAGATCTTTCTGGCGGGAAACGGGGGGAGCGCCGCTACCGCGAACCATTTTTTATGTGATTTCGGCAAAAACGCGGTGCAAGGAAACCGACGCCGTTTCCGCGTGTTGTCGGTATGCGACAATATTGAAAGAATTACCTCGCTGGGAAATGACATCGCCTATGAAGCCGTT
>WRFT01000074.1 GCA_009776385.1 Clostridia bacterium | reverse complement strand
GCTTTAACACCGGAAGGCTTAAATCGTCTATGGCGGCAATGATGCTTGCGTCCGGTTTGATGTGTACCGCCGATACATTATCGAGCAACTCCTGTTTATTTCTGGAACCGAGCAAGGCGCAATGAATACCCGGCTTGGAAAGCACCCACGCGATAGCCAGCGCAGCCATGCTGCAACGCTGATCCTCCGCTAAGGCGCGAAGCTGCTTTAGCGCTTTAAACACTTCGGCTTCGCAGCCGTCTTCCTCGTGGCGCGAATGCCCCCCGCCCCTGTGATGCGCAAAATGTCTGGAATGGGCTTGATGGGGCGGTATATCCTCCGCTTTTAAGTAAGTGCCGGCCAGTACACCCTGCATCAGCGTCATTGAACCGATAATGGCAATGTTATTTTTTAAGCAAAACGGGATGATCTCCGCTTCAATCGCACGTGAAAGGATATTGTAGGCGGTTTCGTTTACACTGACTTCCGCCCCGGTATCCAGCGCTTCCCGCAGCTGCTTCGGCCCAAAGTTACTCACGCCGACGGCCCGGATTTTTCCCTCCTTTTTAAGGCTCATCAGTGTATCGAACGCTTGATGTACGGAAGGCGGGTTTTGAATTAGTCGCCGGTCCTGGGTAAAATGCCGTATGGAAAGCCCGTTGATGGGCCAATGGATCATGTACAAATCCAGGTAGTCCATACCCAGCCTCTTTAAGCTGCCTTCGCAATGCTCGCGTAATTGACGCGGCTGCGTATGGCAAGGGCTGACTTTGGAGCAGACAATGGCCCTATCCCGCTTTCCTTTTAATGCCGCTGCCAAGGAGGTCTCGCTTTTACCGTCATTGTACGCTTCCGCCGTGTCAAAGAAATTTACACCCAAATCAAGCGCCAGATGCACCATATCGTTAACGTCATGCTGGTTTTGCTTCCCCCAGTATTCGCCGCCGCCGTAAGACCAGCAACCCATGCCGATGGGGGGTAAATCCATAACGCCCAATTCCTGCGCTTGTTGTACCATATGGGTTGCCTTCCCCCCCTCTCGGCTTCTTGATTCTGTTTATCACCTGTTTATGGACATGTACACTTTTTGTCCTGTTATCAGTACCCTCACAAACTGCGATTTAAAGCAATTTTCCCGTGTTTTTAACTATTTTGAGTATACAATAGGGTGAACCTGTATGTCAACGACTTTTCTATTTAATTTTTTCTTGAATTTTACCGGATTGTATGTTAACATGTATACATCTTCATACGCACACCTGCCATATTGAGAGGATGATCATCATTACGACGGAGCTTGATAGAGTGGGTAAACAACCCGTTTATATGCAGATTTACAGCATCCTTTTAACGGAGATCCAAAACGGAGCGTATGATGAAACAGGAATGCTGCCCAGCGAAAAGGAACTGTGCGGCCGTTTCGGCGTGGAACGGAACACGGTGCGCAAGGCATTGCAAATATTGGTAAACGAGGGGCGAGTGAGTAAAAAACCCGGTTTCGGCACGGTGCTTACGGGTGATGGCGGCGACCCCGCGGGCAGTGCAGCGCCTGCCGAATCCGAGTTAATACGGAAGAATGTTTTATTGGTAACCTACGCGGATTATTTTCATGACAACGGAGAGTACTTTCACTTTAAGCTGGTCAACGGCTTTGAAAAAAGCATGTCGGAAATGGGCTATAACCTGATATTCAAATCGGTCGACATCGATGCCGGTATTCGGGAGATTATACAGCACACATTACCGGTAGCGATTATTTACGACAGCTACATGCACGACGACTTGTACCGCGAAGGGCTTGAAACCGGCGTGCCATGTATATCCATCAACCACTATACCCCGTTGATGACCAGTGTGGTCAGCAACAATTTCGACGGCGCGTACAAGGTTGCCAAGATGCTGTCGCAAGCCGGGCACAAGCGGATTGCGGTGATAACCGGTAAACGGAACTACCAGACCAATATTGAGCGGATGAGCGGCTTGCAGAAACTGTATTTAAAAGAGGACGCGGTCACAAACGAGATGCTGGTGCTGGATGGGGATTGGCTGTTTTCATCCGGTGTGAAGGCCGGCGAGCAGATTTTAAGCATGCCGGCAACCAAACGCCCAACGGCGGTATTCGCGTTCAATGACGACATGGCTTTTGGCTGCTATAGCTGCTTTGAACGCGCGGGAATACGGGTACCGGAGGACATCAGCATCGTAGGATTTGACAAGTCTGACCGGTATCATTATATTTTTCCGGGCATTACCACGGTGGATGTGAATGTCAGCGCGATGATAGAATATACTTGCTGGATTCTGTCCGAGCACTTGAATGGCACAGCCCCCCGGTACAACACAAAAATCCAGATGGACACCACCCTGTGCGATAACGGAACGATTCGCACGCTAATATAGAACTGTTCTGGCAAGGTATTGGTTTGACCTAAATACAGAATGGCTGCCGATTAAATTTCCATTGGAGGCATCGTATGCGGAATATATCAATGTTGAGTGTCTCATTCGCCATGGAGGCAGCGGGCGTCCCGCTGAGTGAAGAAGGCATTCTGGATTTACTGCGCGGAAACATAAACGGTACGGAGGATATGGTGCTGCTGCCGGAGATGTGCCTGGGAAACGCTATCAGCAAGCCGGGCGACTTTTTTTTATCGGGCATTTCCGAGTTGGCCGCCGAGAAACAATGCTATGTGCTGGCTTCTGTGTACCTGCAAATCAGCGATACAACGCACACAAACTCAGCCATTCTGTTTGACCGGCACGGTGAGACGGCATTTTGTTATAATAAGATGTACCCTTATTGGAATGAGTTTGACAGAACCGATTCCGCCGTGATCCCCGGGGATAGGGCGGTTTTCGCGGATACTGATTTTGGTAGGGTCTCGGCAGCCATTTGTTTTGACGCGAACTTTTCGGATTTATGGCAGGATATGGCGGATCTGGATACGGAGCTTGTTTTGTTTACCAGCGCTTATTCCGCCGGCAGGCAGCTATCGGCGCACGCGCTCAACCATCATTATGCCATCGTTACCGCCACACGCAAACCGGATTTTGCCGTGTATGACATCGACGGGAAAGAGCTGACATACCATCGCGGGAACTGCGGTCAAATCCTATTATCCCGCGCGCGTATTGACATGGATAAAGTTATTTGCCACCACAATTTTAACAGGGATAAACTAAACGCATTGCTTAAGGATTATCCGAGAGAAATAGAGTTGGAACACGATTATGACCGCGAGGAATGGTGCGTCATCCGATCTATGTCAACCGAAATCAGCGCTAAGGCGCTGTGCCGGGAATACGGTATTGAGCCGCTGCGCGATTATCAGCGCCGCAGCCGGAATTATATCCATTCAGTACGCGGGCATCTGCCTGTCCGCCCCATACAGGTATAGGAGGATTTGAGTATGAGCCAACCAAACTTCGTACGGCTTCCGCAGACAGACGTGCACTTAAATGAAGTGCGTTCTTATATTGAGGACATTCCGCATGAGGATTACACGCAGGCAAGCGAACAGGCCCGGGAAGCCTTCAGAGACATGAAATTCGGCGTGAGAGTCCATTGGGGTTTGTATTCAAAACTAAACTTGCAGGAGGAGTCATGGCCTTTTTTAAAGATGTCCTTCGCGGACAGGCAGCGATATCAAGAATTGTACAAGGCGTTTGACCCGAAACACTTTGACGCAGGGGAATGGATGCGCTTTTTTAAGCAAGCCGGGTTCAAGTGTTTCGCGTTTACCTCCAAGCATCACGAGGGGTTTTCACTGTTTGATACCAAGACACGCGTGAAACAGCGTGTCAATTGGATGGCTGCCGGGGGGCCTCAAATCGAACCATGCGACCTTGCGTACAGCGTGATGGACACGCCGTTCAAACGGGACATCGTCAAGGAGCTTTGCGATGCCGCGCGGGAAAACGGCATAAGGAGCGAGCTGTATTTTTCACATCCCGATTGGTACGATGCGGACTTCAGGCCCTACGGCTTTCATCCGCTGACCGTTCCCGGCTTTGAAAAGCTGTTGACTCAAAAGGAAATTGACGAAATTGATTTCCGCTTTGAGCAAATGCGCCCTGTGTCCATGCCCGCGCTCACACATCAAGAAAGGGAGCGGATGCTTACAAGGCACAAACAGCAGCTGACGGAACTTCTTACCCACTATCAAATAGACATGATCTGCCTGGATATGTGGCTGGGCGTAGAAGTGTGGCCGGAGATTAGAGAAACCATGAAACACCTTCGCCGCATGGCGCCCGATGTGATGTTCAGGGCGCGCGGCGTTGGGAATTACGGGGATTATTATACACCCGAGGGCTTTGTGCCGGGAAGCAAAGAGAATACGGACATGCCCTGGATGGTGATTTATCCGCTGGCAAACACCTTTTCATATGACCCGGAAGCCGCCCGGTATAAGGGCAGCGAATGGGTGATACGAAATTTGGTGGACGCCGTCGCCAAGGGCGGCAATTTCATGGTGGGAATCGGCCCGGACGCGAACGGGCTTTGGCATCCTAAAGCCGTAGAACAACTGCATGAAACCGGAGCGTGGCTGGATGTGAACGGAGAGGCCATCTATGCCACCAGGCCGAGGCCGGGAACGCTTTATAAAGAGGGAGAGGACATCTTTTTTACCCGAACCAAAGACTTCAAACACGTATACGCCATATGCACGCAATGGCCTGGCAGGACGCTGCCTATCCAAACCGTCCGCCCCAAGGAAGGGACGGATATTCACATGCTGGGATACGATGAACCGCTTCCTTGGCGCTGCGAGGGTGAAAACGGTTTGGTGATAGCCATTCCCGAACACCTTCAGAATACCAAGAATAGGCCATGCAGGACGGCATACGCGTTTCGGATTGCGGCGGCACCGTAAGACAACGAGGGCAGATGCACTATTAGGAGGGGAAAATGCCTGTTGAGATAACCAAGGTGCGCCCGGGTAACCTGCCTAATTTACGGTTTATCGGCAAGTGGTGCATGTGCAATCCGGAGGGGTTCATCGCCGCTTGGAGCGAGTGGCTTGATAACGGCTTGTTCGATCAACTTGACACGCTGGGTACCGCGCCTGAGAATGGGGATGCGTATCTTGGCATGACATCTGACAGCGGCAGCCGATACTGGATTGGGCTTCTGTTCCCGCCGGGCACATGCGTACCGGACGGCTTTGAACATATGGATATCCCGGCAAGCCCATACATTGTCTTCGAACTTGCCGGAAAAAAAGAGGGCGAACTGCTTAGCGAGGACGGAGCTGCCCTTTGCTTTAAGGAAATGGACAGGCGCGGCCTAATTCACGCTTCGGACGGTTCGGACTTTGAAAGGTATAGCCGTCCTGTTGTGGAGGGTAAGGGTAAAACGCTGTTTGAATGCTTGTTTGCCATTGATTGACGGATTAACTTATGTTAGACAAGGCATTCAGATATTACTGTTTATTGTTGTCCAGCATAACAAGTTCGCGGATGATGGATGGTTTCAGGACAAATTAAATGACTGGTGCGGTGAATATTTTACTCCGTTGTTAGATAAAACGAGAAAGTGTACGTTTTATGGCTAGAGAGTTGATAAAAGGTGAAATCGGTGACCATTAAAGGTATTATGGTCTTGGTTGATGAGATAGACAAGTTTATACAGGTAAAAGAGGCGGTTGATATACCACCGGGATTTGAACAGGAGATAGCTGCCAGTTAACTCGGGTATAACGTTTGGTTTCATACCACCGGATTTTATCAAGTTTATACGCTTTGCGTTGTTTAGCCTGAAACGACTTGTCAAGGACTTTTATATCAGCTATGCAATAATATTGATTTTAGGTTGTATTTATCCTAATATCGAGCTATACTATCTTCGAGGTGATTTTAGTGAACATCAACATTGACAACTTGATTTCCATTTCGGAAGCCAATCAAAATTTTTCAAAAGTAGCTCGGCTTGTGGATGAAAAGGGAACGGCTGTAATCCTTAAAAACAATGCCCCGCGCTATGTCCTGTTGGATTTCAGCTTGTTCCGTCAAAACGCTGTCGCAAATGACGAAGATGTAAATACGGCGGCTAAACACATTTTAGCGAAGCACATCAAAGCCTTTGAAGAGTTAGCAAAATGATGACGTTAAGCAAAGAACAAGTCCAACGGCTCCATAAAGTACTACTGGACAGCACCGGCGGCTTGGACGGAATCAGGGACGAAGCATTGCTTGATTCCGCCTTAGCCGCCCCGTACCAGACGTTCGACAGCGTAGAATAGTACCCATCCACGGCAGCGAAAAACGCACGGATTGCGTATTCTCTTGTTTGCAATCACCCTTTTGTGGACGGCAATAAACGTATCGGCACCTATGTGATGATGGTGCTTCTGGAGTTAAATCACATCGAAACCGATTTTACAGACGATGATGTCATTCATGCTGGGTTAGAGCTAGCGACAGGAAGAATGGACGACAAACAACTGCTTGATTTGATTTTGAAACGTTCGGTGTAGCCCACCTTTATATTTGCTTCAATTTCGTAGTATACGGATGATTTTGTCACTCATTCCGGGTTAAGGTCACGGATGAGCTGCGCCCTGCGGGGTCGTTGTCAAGGCAAAAGACAAGCTCTTTAACGGTGAGATGTTAATTCAAAAAGAAGGGCGTCGCCGTGTTGGACGTACCTGCCAGCGATAGACGGCTGTGCCGTTTCCATGCCCCTGCATCGCCTGTGATGGCCTTTTCCAAGCTGGCGCGGCTCATAGCACCTATGGGGCTTTCAAAGATGTACAGGCGGTCAGAGGGCGCACAAGCCGACATCATGAAGCCATACCGCTTATCGCTCCCAGCGCAATCGCCGCAATAATCGCCGTATGTACCTCGCACGGAAGCGAACCGCGCCGCGTCCTGCTCGTCATAGCCCACGAATACCGCATTGCCGCGCTTGTCCTCGTACAGTTTCCCTTCCTGAAGCAGTCAAACACGAAATATAGTAGTCGTATTTGATATGATATACTCAGAAATGATTGAAATGTCCAATAACACAACTTACAATATCCGTATTGATTCTCGAATTAGAAAAGAGGCCGACGCGCTTTATAAGAGTATGGTGGGTATGTCGCTTTCGTCGGCAGTGAATCTGTTTCTTACCCAGTCGGTTATACAGCGGCGCCTTCCTATTGACGATATTATCGCCGAACCACTTGGCGAACCGCCGGCCGATGATGAATACAACTCCTTTGAATCTTGGGAACAAGCAAAGGAGTGGTTAAATGCTTAAACCCGAATTATCCAACCAGTTTAAGCGGGGTTATACTTTACTGATACGCCGTGGCTATGACATTGTAAGACTCGACGCGGTTGTTTTGTTACTGTTGCGTCAATCGCCGCTTGAACCGCGGCATCGTGACCACCCCCTCAAAGGGAGATAGTACGGCTATCGTGGCTGTCATATCGCTGACGATTGGGTGTTGGTATACAGAGTTGACGGTGACCGATTAAAACTTATGCTTTCTAGCACCGGAACACATGTGACGTATACGGGCAATAAAAACTAAAGAGCCGCGCCAATGACCGGCACGGCTTTGATATGTTTGTTATAATCATTATAAGCCGTTGCGTGTCACTTCATTTCTAAGCATACGCTTCATTTCGTCGTTCATGGTTTCTTTGCTAGTGGTGTTGAAATGGACTCTTACCCGATAGGTGGTCTTACCGATACGCTTAACAAGGTTGGGCGCCTTATCTTTTGTGGCTGTGGTAGACGAACCCCATCCATACGGGTCTTTGAACGTCTTGTTTTTGTTCACGCCCTCGTCAAACTGAGCCATGTGCGCGTCGGTTATCAAGACTTTTTGCTCCGTCAGCTTACAGGCAATTTGATACGGCCCGCAGCCCTCCATCGTCATGCGGAACATGCTCCGCGCAGCTTCCCCTGAAACGGAATATCAAGGACTTTTTAATCAAGTTCACAAAAAAGTAACATATATTTTTTGGAAATACTGAAAACCGCTTGACATTGTGCGCCCGTTGGGTGTATAATGGGATATAAAGATATGGAGGTGTTTTGTTATGACCGAAACAAGGCTTAATGTTCGTGTAGATAACGCTACAAAAAAACAAGCAGAGGCGGTATTTGCCGCGCTCGGAATGAATATGAGTACGGGTATCAATATTTTTTTGGCGCAAGTGGCGCGTTCAAGAGCAATCCCTTTCGCTCTTGAATTAAGCGGCGATCCGATTGAGCGTCGTATGCGAGAAGCTGTAAACGCAAAGATTTCTACTGTTAAATCATCTGGCTCGCCTGTCGCATTGTACGATGATTTGCAAAATCGCCCTTTCCTTGAATATCCTGACGGCAGGAGGGTTTATGACATTGAATGAAGCCCCGGAAATACTCG